>JBDKVB010000080.1 GCA_039679385.1 Armatimonadia bacterium
TCGGACGGAAGGCGGAGTAGTACACCCGGCGCAGGGACAGCTTGCCGTAGAGCCACACGGCAGCGGTCAGGTACTCGCGGTCGCAGTCATCGGCGCCGCCGACAACGAACTGCGTGGTCAGCCCCGAGCGGACCTTCCCCGCCTCATGCAGGTGTGCGGCGTACTGCAGCGGACGCAAAAGCTCGTCGCGGAAGTGCTTGTCCGGGGCGATGCGGGCCAGTTCGGCCACCCGGGGCGCTTCAAGATTCACGGAAACGCGATCAGCCAGGGACGCCGCAGCCTCGATGGCAGCCTCACTCACTCCCGGCAGAATCTTGAGGTGGATGTAGCCGCGGTAGTGATGCCGGCGGCGCAGGATCTCGACTGTGTCGATCATCTGCTCCTGCGTGCGCTCAGGGTTGTCGCGCACCCCGGAACTCAGGAACAACCCCTGAACGAGTCCGCGCTCCTCCATCCGGAGGAAGGTGTGTGCGAGCTCTTCGGGCTGGAAGGTCTGTCGAGCGCACCCGGCAGAGGAGCGACACGCGCAGTAGAAGCAGTCATTGCGGCACTCGTTGCTAAGCAGGACCTTGAAGACCGGCAGACAACCGCCGCCGGAGGCCTGGGCGAGGAAGATGGCGCCGGAGGCATGCCGGAGCGCCTCTTCGCGTCGCTTGAGGGCTTCGGAGAAGCTCACCCCGGGAGCCGTGACATCGAACTGTGCGCCGTCACCCAGCAGGTCAAGTTTGGTTTCGAGCTCCATGGCCATCACCTCCCCCTGGAGATACAGGGAG
Source organism: Armatimonadia bacterium (assembly GCA_039679385.1). Classification (NCBI taxonomy): domain Bacteria; kingdom Bacillati; phylum Armatimonadota; class Armatimonadia; species Armatimonadia bacterium. The sequence continues at coordinate 774 of JBDKVB010000080.1, forward strand.
ATGATAGCAAACATGCGTTCGATACGCAAGAGGCAGATAGCCGACAGGGCCGAGGGGCCACGAAGGCACCCTCGGCCCTGCGAAGTGATGGCTGTGTGGACCTAGCCGGCGACCGTCATGTCGGCGAGGAACTCCCGCGTGATCTTCTTCCCCAGGAGGAAGAACTTGCGGTCCGGATGCCACAGGATGTAGTTGCCCTGGCGGCGGGTGAAGCTCGGATACACGCCGCAGTCGGTGCGGTTGAGCGGGCCGATGCCTTTGCCGTCGTTGTCCATGAGCTGCTTGGACTCGCTGAACCAGATGGGCTGCTCTGCATTGGGCCGGAACTCGCCACGAGCGAGAAAGGCAGGGCGACGGTTCTTGCCGGTGTCCTCGGGCTCGCAGCCTTCGAAGCGTCCGGAGTTGTTGTGATGCAGCAGTATGTACTCCCCGCGCTCGAGCTGGTAGATGGGGCAGCAGCAGAGCGGCTCGAGGATGGGCAGGCCCTTGTCGCGGCGGAGCAGAGGCGCCGGGTTGCGCCAGGTGAGGCCGTCGTCGGACGACACGCTGTACCAGATGTACCCGCTCATCGTGCGCATGGTGCAGAAGAGCCGGTTGTCGGGCAGGCGCACCAGACTGGGTTCCTGGGCGATGCTCAGATACGGGTTGGTGTAGTGCGGGACGCGCAGCGCCTGATCGCCCCAGCCTGAGTAACTGATCCGGATATCCTGCGGGGCCGGGTTGTCGTCGAGGTTCTCGAAGCGCATGAACTCGACCACGGTCTCCCAGGCGGTCCAGGACTTGTTGTGCGCCGGAGTGCGGACGGCTTTGCTCACCCAGCGGCTGAAGCCGGTGAACCAGCGGCCGCGCAGGTCGCGGATCGGGAGCTGCCAGACGATCCAGTTGGAGGGTACATGCGGATCGGGATCATCGTGAGGACTGCGCGGCATGGGGATGGTGACCGGGGCTGACCAGGTCGCGCCGAGGTCGTCGCTGTAGCAGCAGTCCATGGTGCCGGTGTGCTGATGGATGACATCGTCGATGCCCTGGTACTGGTTCCAGAGGACGTAGATGCGCCCGGACTTGGAGGTGATGGGGAACCCCCAGCTCGACATGTACCCATCGCCCGGATGCTGGGGCCCGACGATATGCCGGGGCTTGGCCCAGGTGACGCCTTCGTCGAGCGAGCGGGAGAACATGATCCGGTGATCGCCGGCGCCTTCGTAGCTGCTCTGGGTCCACACGGCCATGAGAGCGCCGTCGGGGGCATCGGTGACAAGGAAGTGCTCGTTGCCGGTGTCGAAGGTGGAGCCGTCAACGCTTCCGGGGCGATAGACGACGTAGTCGGGCTTGGTGCGCTGAATCTCGGTGTTGAGAATGTCTTCGAGGGACATGATACGGTTCTCTCCCAGTGAGGTGGTGGGACGGAGCTACGTCGCCAGATCGAAGGGCAGGTCACAGATATCGCGCAACCGCCGTCCCTCGACGAGCATGGAGAGTGTCTCCTCCTGGCCATCCATGTCAGCCTCGGCCACGGCCTCTTGCAGCTCGTGGAGGGCGAAGTGATAGACGCAGTCGATGTCACCGGTGCCCATCGCAATCGATGCGAGACGAGTCGGGAGCGGCTCTGCCGTTACGGCTGCGATGATCGGCGTCTTGCCTTTGCGATTCCTGATCAGGTTGAGGGCCTCGGTGCGGGTGTTCTGCGCCCTGTCGCTTCGAATTGTCCACTTACAGGAGATGCTGGCGTGAAGGATCGCGCGTCGAGAGGGTACGTTCGCCGCCCTGAGAGGAGTGTGAACAGGAGGTTGCCCGGCAGGGCCGACGATCTGACGGAGACGGTTTATCTCCGGGTCATCTACTGGGGCGCGGGCCACGATGATGTCCGGCGTCACAAGGTAGTCGCCACCAAGCGCGGCTCTCAGTTCGGGGTTCTCGGCCAGCACCCTCTGTAGCTCATTGAGGTGCTCGTACTGGTCAAACTGTGCGATGCCGGCGCTCGCCTGACTGGTGGAGAAGAGCCACTCGCCCGGACGCAGGTGATGCAAGCACTCGAAGGCCTTCTCGAGAAACCCACGGGTATGCTCGGTGAACAGGGTCCCAGTGGTCTGGCCGTCCTTGGCACGTCGACACAACGGATGCGGCAGCCTCGCAGCCAAGCCTTCTGCGAGCGCTTTGCTTGTCCTGCTGCTGCTGTCGGCGATGTTGAGCGAAGGGGGCCCTGGCCGCCATGCCAATACATCGGTGCATATGGCACGGTGGTAGTCAGTGCGCAGAGCGGCGATCGTCTGGGACGCGGCCTGCCGAGGCATCTTTACCTCTCTTCCGGCGGTGCCAGGAAGGAACTGATCCTGTTACGCACGTGCTCCAGATCCCTCAACTCACACGCCCACACGACCAAAACGGACCAGCCCAGTTCGGCCAACTCACGCTGCACAACGGCATCTCGCAGTGCGTTCCTCTCGAGCTTCTGCCGCCAAAAGGTAGTGTTCGTGGAAGGCAGCTTGCTGCGGGAGCACCCCTCGTGTTGGTGCCAGAAGCACCCGTGCACGAAGATGATCTTGCGATGGCGGGGCAGCACGATGTCGGGGCACCCCGGCAAGCCGCGCACATGCAGGCGGAACCTGTACCCCATGCGGTGCACGATGGACCTCACCACACGTTCGGGCTGCGTGTTTGCGTTGCGCACGCTTGCCATGATCTCATGGCGCTTCTCGGGCGCAAAGGTATCCGTCACTGACCCGGTCCCCTCCGAGAGGCGAGCATGGCGAGCACACAGTCCGCCACCCGTGCTGCCAGGACTGGAGGAACAGCGTTGCCGATCTGCCGGGCGATCTCTATCTTGCTGCCGCGGAACACGAAAGCGTCGGGGAAGGACTGCAGACGTGCGGCTTCGCGGTGTGTGATCGGGCGATGCTGTTCCGGGTGCAGGTACCGGCCCTTCTCAGGCTTGTAGAACTCGGTGCGGATAGTGAAGGCTGGACGGTCCCACCACAGACGTCCGAACAGGTCCGTGCCACCCGACTTCTTCCTCTTCCAGCACTCGGGGGTCAGCTCCGGGGCCCGGCGCAGTAGGTCTACTCGGTTCATCCCCTCCTCGGGGATTGCCTCATACCTCGCGCGGCTTTTTGCCGTCGGCGAGCGTCCAAAGTGCAGGTCCAACGGAGGGGGCATATCGCGTATCTCAGTGCCCACCGGTGCAGGCAGGTCGCCAATCGCATCACGTACCGTCCGCCACGGTCGAGGCGCACGAACATAGCAGCCGACTTCGTCACCGAAGGCCAAGGACGGCGTATAGCCCCTGGGGTAGTGCGTCCTTTTGGGAGGGAAGAACAGCGCAGGATCACAGAAGCTACAGCCGACGATGAAGGCTCGCAGACGCGACTGAGGGACGCCATAGTCGGCGGCGCAGAGCTTGGCTGCCGTCGTCCGGAACCCCGCGGCGCCTGCGGCCGTCACGATCTCGTCGTGTTCGGGAGACCCCAGTATCTGTGGGACGTTCTCCATGACGAACACGCTGGCTCCCGACCTCCTCACGATCTCAAGGAACGGTAACCACATACCACGTCGCGGGTCACCATCTCTCTTCTTGTTGAGAAGGCTGAAGCCCTGGCAGGGCGGCCCCCCGATAACGACATCGGCCTCAGGCACCACCACATTGCGGTCCGAGAGTATGCCCTCGATGTCCCCGCAGATACAGTGAGGGCCGAAGTTTGCGCTGTAGGTGTCGACCGCGGTCTGGTTGTAGTCGTTGGCCCAGACCGGCTCATAGACGTGCCCCAAGAACCGCGTGAAGCCGGCTGTCATGCCGCCTGCTCCCGCAAAGGCGTCGATGAGCCTCGGACGTAGCCCGGCGCAGCTCAGCTGTCCCGCGCTCCGCAGATGGAACAGGTCCTCCTCACTGCAGAGAGCGGCTTCGCTGACACCGGCTGGGGCACTCGCATAGGAAGTGTTGACCATGTTCACCCTGTCACAGCTTCTCCAGACTATGTCCATCGGCATCGGCCCCCGGGAGACCTCGACCGAGCAAAGGGCACGGTCCGATTATACCGTCCAGAGCAGGCTGGAGCAACCGCATCCAGGGAATGCGTACACGGACCCAGACTGGCCGGTTGGTTCACGCCAGGGGCTGGGAAGACCTGCCCCAGGGCAGGAATCGGCGACGGATAGAGGAATGGACTGAGCATGAGAACACGACTGATCGCCTTGCTCCTCCTGCTGGTCGGTACCTATGGCTGTGCTGAGAGCCCCAGGCCTGAAGTGCTGATGGTTCGCAGCCCTGACTCGGGCGCCGGGAACTGGGGTGCACTTCCAGCCCTCCTCGGTGCCAAGGTCGTTGTGGAGTCGCGCGAGGATGGGGCTCTGCCGGAAGGTGATCTGGGTAGGTACAAACTCATCGTGCTCAGCACCAACCTGAACGTGTATGAGTCGGAGCGGCAGCGGCTGTGGGAGTACGTGAACGTGGGCGGGAAGCTGGTGACGTGGTTTGCGGATGATGCCCGGGCCGACCGGATCTTCTGGCCCTACCGGCTGGTCCTTAGCGACCGCGACCCGTCGGCGGTGACCTTCGCAAGCAGCGGCCATCCGCTCCTCAAGGGGCTTGCGGGAAGGAAGTTCGAGGGGACCATCCAGGGCGGCGACGTGGCGAAGGACTGGGACCGCGAGCACTGGCAGGTCCTTGCTGACACAACCGATGGGCCTGCGATGCTGCTTGCGTCCTACGGCAAGGGATGGATTCTGGATGTGCAGTTCCACGTCGGGCTCTCCGCGCGGCACGACGCAATCGCCCCGCTAGTCAGTAACCTGATCGACTGGGCCGGGCTGACACCGGTCTCACCGGCCGACTTGGCCAAGAGGTCGCGAGAAGAGGTCATGCTGGCGGTGGCCCGCCATCAACTCCGCACGCTCCAGGAGGGTGACTGGAAGCGCGGGACCTGGGCCGAGGTGGAGCAGTCGCGACCGCCCACAGGGATCTCCTGGAACTACCCCTGGGGTGTGACACTGTATGGGCTGCTGCGGGTCAGTGCGGTGACGGGCGACAACACCTTCGCGCAGTTCGTGACGCGGCACAACCTGATCGCGGCGAAGCAGCACGACTACCTTCAGTGGCAGAAGGCGACCTTCGGGCAGGCAGTGCGAATCGGGTCGCTGATGGAGATCCTGCGGCTGAGTTCGCTGGATGACTGCGGATCGATGTCGAGCCAGGTCGTCGAGGGGATGCTGAACTACGGGGCACCGCGCACTACCGAGACGCTCGCGATGATGCAGCGGGTAGCCGACTACATCAGCCACAAGCAGTCGCGGCTCCCCGACGGGAGCCTGTGCCGAGGGTCAACGCTGTGGATCGATGACCTGTACATGAGCTGCCCCTTCCTGGCTCGCTGGGGCACCTTCACCGGAGACAGCAAGTACTGGGATGACGCGGCACGCCAACTGCTGAACTTCGCCGGGCGGCTTCAGGACAAGGACGGCCTGTGGTTCCACGGCTGGTTCAACCGCGAAGGCAAGGTCAACGGCTACAAGTGGGGACGTGGTAACGGCTGGGCGCTTCTGTCAGAGGTGGAAGTGATAGGGCAACTGCCGGAGGGCCATCCTGATCGCGCTCGGCTGATGGAGAACCTGCGCAGGCATATCGAGGGTCTGGAGAAGGTGCAGGCGCCCTCCGGGCTCTGGCGGCAAGTCGTGGACCGGCCGGAGCTATGGGAGGAGACCTCCTGCACCGGGATGTACGCCTACTGCATCGCCCGGGCCTGCAACCGAGGCTGGATCGGCAAGGAGCATCTGGTGTACGCCCGGCGAGCGGTCGATGGGCTCAAGGCCAAGGTCGGCTGGGACGGCAGCGTGTTCGACACCTGCGCGGGGACAGGGATCGGTCGGAGCCTGGAGCAGTATGTTGCCCGCCCGCGACCGGTGAATGATGGACACGGGCCGGGGCCGGTACTACTGGCCTTCTCGGAGGTTCTGGCGGCGGAAGGCAAGTAGCCTTCGACGGCTCTCTTCGAGTACGCGCTTGCAGGCCACTACAGACCGGCTCCGGCCGGTCTGTTCGCTTCCGAGGGCAGGGAAGGCGGCAGTGGGAGACCGGCTACGCAGGGCGACAAGGCGATTGTCACAGAGCCGGGCCTCCGGACAGGCTTTGATGAAACCTGGGCCGGATACGTGTGTTATAGTAGTGTCAGTTGTTGCCGCAGGAGCTTTCAGGTAGTGATCGAGCAGCAATCGGCAGGGGAGCCACAATGGTTCACGCGAAGCTCACCGTCCTGGGGAACATCAACATAGACTTCGTGATGGAGACCGACCGTCTACCAGACCCGGGGGAGAATCTGGTCGGGAAGAACCTGCGGTTCGTTCCGGGTGGCAAGGCGGCCAACCAGGCGGTCACGGCCGCCCGTCTGGGAGCACAGGTAACGCTCATTGGTCGTGTGGGACGCGACGCCTTCGGTCCGGCGCTCGTGGACAACTTCGAGCGCGAAGGCATCAACACGGACTACATCGTTCGCGATGAGGAGGCCGTAACGGGTGCGGCCTTCGTCGCGCTGATGCCGTCGGGTGAGAACAGCATCCTGACGGTCCTGGGTGCCAATGACCGCTGCGACCCCGAGCAGGTCGAGGCGGCCTCACCGGCCATCGAGCGGGCTGACCAGTTGCTGGTGCAGCTCGCCGTTCCGACCGAAACCGTAGACCGGGCGATTCAGATCGCCGTGGACCGTGGGGTTCCAGTCCAGCTCGACCCGACGCCGATTGGTCGGGGGCTGCCCAAGCTGTGGCACCGCGCCTATCGGGTCACGCCCAATGAGAGCGAGGCTTCCGCAGTCTCGAAGATCACCGTGAGCGACGTTCCCAGTGCCGTGGAGGCCTGTCGGAAGCTGCGGCGCCGGGGTGTGAAGGTGCCGGTAGTGAAGCTGGGCGGCACCGGTTGCGTGGTCCTCGATGACCAGGGGCCGCGTCTGGTCGAGGGGTACTCGGTTGAGGTAGTGGACACCACGGGTGCCGGAGATGCCTTCGCGGCCGGTCTGGCAGTGCGTTCCGCAGAGGGTGCGCCCATCGACTGCGCCCTGGCCTTCGCCAACGCCTGCGGGGCACTGGCCTGCACCGTTGTGGGTGCCCAGCCGAGCCTGCCGCGACGAGAGGCTGTAGAGAAGTTCCTCAAGCTCCAGGGTGGCGAGGAGAAGGCATCGGTCATCGCGCTCTAGAGGCCCGACGGGCGACCTGAGTTCGTACCGGAGGAATCGCCGGACGGCGGGCCATGGCCCGCCGTCTCTGCGTCTGTGGCGGCAGGCACCGTCGCCAACAAAGGCGCTACGGGGGACAGGTCTGGCTCGTGGGACTTACCCACTTCCAGTGCTGCAAGGCCAGACGGCACCTCAGCCCCCAAGCCCCCTCAATGAAATGGCCTGTCAAGAGGCCGGGGCGAGAGGATGTGTCGTTAGCCTTGAGTCGTGCCTCCGTTGCCCGTGGCCATGTATATAACATGGCCAGGTGTGTGCTGTCGGAGGTCTGCTGTTACGGGTCTGGCGGTTGCTGTCCGCGATCTGCCCTCGCCTGGTTGCGGTCTGCCGTCGCCGTGTGCTGTGCCCTTGGCCTGCGTGATGGAGGCTTTCTCATCCCTCAATGGGTGCCGACGTCGCACAGGTTAACTTCGTAGACTGCCGGCTCCTAAACCTCTCCCGATCTC
>JBDKVB010000081.1 GCA_039679385.1 Armatimonadia bacterium
CGTCGGGACTCTCGACCCGCCGGAAGTACCAGTCGCCTCCGAATCCGCGAGCACGGTTGTCCTCACGTCCCCGGTACATGTTCCCGCCGAGGTGCCACTTCCCGAAGTATCCCGTGTCGTAGCCTGCGGCGTGGCACACATCCCCGAAACTGGGGATCTGCGGATCGTAGATGATGTCGTTTTGCACCACCCCGTGGTGGTGCGGATACAGCCCCGACATCATGCACGTGCGCGAGGGACTGCAGGGGAAGCCGGCGATGTAGAAGCGGTCGAAGCGACAGCCACGACGTGCCAGCTCAGCCAGCGCGGGCGTTTGGATGACCGGGTTCCCGTAGCCCTCGGCGCCACTGGTCGGCTGCTGGTCGGTCATCACGTACAGGATATTCAGCCGCCTCGGCGCAGGCTGGGCCAGCGACACGGCACCGGTTCCCAGGGCCACGCCGGCGATTCCGGTGGTGCGCAGAAAGTCGCGTCGGGTCAGTGGCATCACAGCACCTCCGCGATTCTTGTGTGCCCGGCCGTGAGGCGCGTCTCAGACAGCTACTTGTCCTGTGCGGGTGGTGCGAGGGCGGCCTGGATCGACGCGACGACGCAACCGGCCAGCACCTTGTACCCTTGCGGGTTAAAGTGCACGTTCTGGGGAAGCTGAATCTGCGCCAGCTTCGGCAGTGCGAAGCCATACAGGTCATCGACAGCGATGCCGTTCTCCTGCATAACCTTGAGCGCCACTGCGTTGTAGGCGATCACGTCGGAGTTCTTGCGCACGGGGTTCAGCTTGCCCTCGGGTACCGGAGTCGTGCTGCACCAGATCACCTTGGCACCCGTGGCCTTGAGACGCTTGACCAGCTCGCGGAGGTTCTTTTCGTAGTCCGCGATCGGCGTCTGCTGTGTCCCGTCGGTGAGGAACTTGAGGTCGTGCAGGCCGAAGTTGAAGTGGATGACGTCCCACTTGCCCGTCCCGAGCCACTTGGTGAGCTGCTGCAGGCCACGCGAGGTCGGCCCGCCGTTCTCCGGGACGCGCTGCACGTTGGCCTTGCCCTCGAGCAACTGACGCACCGGCAGCGTGTAGCCCATGGAGATGGAGTCGCCGATGAGCAGCACGCGAGGCAGACCAGCTACCTCCTGGACTGGCACGAACACCGGGTCAACGGGCTTTGGTGCAGCGCAGGCAAAGCTGGCAACGATCAGGATGAGTGCGAGTGTCGCAACTGCCGAGCGGTGATTCATGGTGCGTCTCCTCTCGAGTTCGTCTCGTGCATGGCCTGGTGCTCCAGGCCGCTTTCCCTTCCGACGCCTCACTTCTCCCCAAGTTCGCCGAGGCAGGTTCCTCGCCCTGCCGGGCAGGCCGCTCGACCACCACCAGGCAGGAATATCCGGCGACGCCCCGAACTCCCTCCGAGTGGCCGGCCGTGGCTACTTCGTACCTTTGTAAGGGGGAAGGTTGATGTCCCGCAGGCTTGCTGCTGTGATGGTCGTGCTGCTGGTTTGTGGTGCAGTGGTGGCACAGGCGCAGACGGTGACCAACGAGACGATTGCCCGGCTGGCTGAGATCACCCGGCCTGACTCCGGCGAGTGGCGCTTCCAGCATCCCGCTCAGCCCGGCGGGCAAGACCCAGCTCTTGATGATAGCAAGTGGACGCGCGTGCGGCCCGAGCACCTCTGGAACTTCCCCAACACCGAGGCCTGGTACCGTCGGCTGATCGTGGTCCCGCAGACCCTCGGCGGTGTCTCTCCGGTGGGCTCCAAGATCGTCTTGCGCTGTGCCGTGGATGACGACGTGGAGGTCTACGTCAACGGCCAGTCCCGGGGCAAGTTCCACTGGGACCAGTGCGAGGCCACCATCACCGACAACGCCCGTCCCGGTGACAAGTACCTCGTGGCTCTGCGGGTGATCAATGGCCCCGTCCACGGTCGCCTCATCTCCGCCTCCTTCACCTGGGACAAGTACGATGCGGTTCGCGAGGCAGCCGCCGCCCATCTCACCCGGCTGCAGTTCGCTCAGAAACTCCTTGCCACCGAGCGCGCTGCGCCCGACCTTGAGAGCCTGACCCAGACCCTCGACCGCGCAGCTTCCCAGGTCCGCTTCAGCGCCATCGACACCGGCGGCCCCGAGGCCTTCAACGCGTCGATTCAGGAGTCCCTCCAGACCCTGGCTCCCTTCGTCAAGCTCGCCAAACAGTACACCCTCTACCTCGTCGGCCACGCTCACATCGACATGAACTGGCTCTGGTTATGGCCGGAGACCAAGGACGTCTGCCGCCGCACCTGGGACCAGGCCCTCAAGTTCATGGACGAGTTCCCGGGCTTCACTCTCACCCAGAGTCAGCCGGGCGCTTACCTGGCCATGGAGGAGGAGCAGCCCCAGTTGTTCGCGCAGATCCAGCAGGCCGTCCGGCGCGGCCAATGGGAGCCTGCCGGCGCGAGCTGGACCGAGGGCGACACGAACATGGCCTCCGGTGAGGCGCTGGCACGGCAGGTGCTACTTACCCAGCACTACTTCGAGACCAAGTTCGGCCGCCGCACTGAGATGGCCTGGCTCCCGGACAACTTCGGCCACGCCTGGACGGTGCCGAGCATCTTCTCCGATGCGGGCATCCGCAACTACTACTTCAGCCGCTGCGGCAAGGGCCTTCCGACCTTCTGGTGGGAGGGTCCCGACGGTGCCCGTCTCCTGGCCTACAATCGCGGGGGCTACAACGGCCAGTTCCGCGCCGAGGCGGGTTCGGCGCCGCTCGACGTCGAGAAGCAGATCGGCGTCCCGGCCGCCATGCACGTCTATGGAGTTGGCGACCATGGTGGCGGTCCGACCCGCCAGGACCTCGAAGCTGCCCGGCGTCTGCAGCAGGAGCCGCTCTTCCCGCAGGTCAAGTTCGCCCAGACCAGCGACTACTTCAACTTCGCTCGGGCCACTGCGGGCGACAAGCTCCCGGTCGTCAAGGATGAGCTGAACTTCGTCTTCCGCGGCTGCTACACCACCCACGCCGACGCGAAACGCTGGAATCGTGAGAGCGAGAACCTTCTGCCCGCTGCCGAGGCTGCCTGCGCAATCGGTCGCTACTGGGGAGCCGACTATCCCGCCGCCGACCTCACGAAGGCCTGGCAGAACACCTGCTTCAACCAGTTCCACGACATCTTCGACGGCAGTGCGATCCACGGCTCCTACGACTACTCCCGCCAGCTCTACGAGGAAGCTACCGGCACCGCCGAGCGAGCTCGCAGCCAGGCCCTCGATCGCCTCTGGTCGCAAGTCGATACCTCCGGCGAGGGTCAGGCGGTCGGCCTCTACAATCCGCTCGGGTGGGATCGTCGCGAGTATGTCGAGGCAACCTTCCCGGCGTCCACCGAACTCGCCTCAGCCATCGTCACCGACCCCGCAGGCAAGCAGATCCCTTCGCAGGTGGTCGGCAGCGCTACCCGTGCCGATCAGGTGCAGGTGACCGTGGGTTTTGTCGCCGACCTCCCGGCCTTGGGCTATGCCGTCTACCACCTGCGCCCCGGCACTCCGCGTCCTGCCGCCGAGCGTGGCCGCAGCTACTGGATCGCTACCCTCTGGGAACCGCGAACACCGGAGCGCGAGCTGGCTGAGTTCGCCGAGGTCGGACTCCGCGACGGCCTCAACCAACTGGCCGGCAAGGTGGCTCCTGAGGACCCGCTCGGACACCTGCAGATCCTCCACGAGGCCCCGGACGGCATGTCTGCCTGGAACGTCGGGCAGATCACCGGCACCGACGACCTGCGCACTCCCGAGCACTGCACCACGCTAACCACCAGCGGCGTACAGCGCAGCCTGCGCTACACCCAGAAGTACGGCAAGTCCACCTTCACCCAGACGATCACCGCCTACAAGGACCTGCCGCGCATCGACTTTGAACTGGTCGCCGACTGGCAGGAAGTCGGCAATGCGACCGATGGTGGGCCCCTCCTCAAGTACATGCTTCCCACCAGCATCACCAACCCGCAGGCTACCTTCTCCCTCCCCTGGGGGAGCATCGAACGGCCTGCCAACGGTCAGGAAGTCCCCGGCCAGCAGTGGATCGACCTGGCCCAGGTGCACCGCGTCTTGCCAACGGACGGACGCGAAGCCAAAGCCCTCAACCTGAGCGCCTACTTCAATGCGGACGTTATCGCCACGGCGGCTCAGCCTGAGGATGGTGACTTCGACGGCGGCCATCGAGCCTATCCTGCCGAGATCTTCGCAGACCTTGCCGGGTCGCTGATGACCCTCGACGGCCTTCCCTTCTACGTGCCGCCAACTACCTCCGGCGCGAAGAACGCCCTTCTCACCGAGGGCCAGACCCTCAAGTGGCCGGCGGAGAAGACGCCTGCTCTGGCGGTGCTCGGTGCCGCTGCCAACGGCGCCAAGAAGGGCACTGCGCAGCTCCTCTACGCCGACGGCAGTCGCCAGAACGTGCCCCTGGGATTCAGCGACTGGTGCTTCGGCCCCGGACCGCAGGAGGTCGACGCGCTGAGCGCCCCCTTCCGCTACGTCGATGGTCAGCGCTCCGAACCCGAGGTGCATCTATGGCTGATCCGGCTCCCCGTGGACAACTCCCGAGCCCTGGCCGGAATTGTCCTGCCCGACCAGCCCGATCTCTACGTCTTCGGCATGGCGCTTGCAGACAAGGTCGCGTATGAGACCGAGTGGGGTGTGTCCCTGCTCAACGACTGCAAGTACGGTTTCGACACCAACAAGAACGTGATGCGCATGTCCCTGCTGCGTGCCTCCTACAGTCCCGACCCGCTGCCCGACCAGGGCACGCACCGCCTCCGTTGGTCCCTCTATCCGCATCAGGGCGACTGGCGACAGGCCGCCACACCGCGCCGCGCGATGGAGTTCAATAACCCGCCGCTGGTCCGCTTGCTGCCTTCTCACGAGGGGCCGCTGCCTGCCGACTACAGCTTCGTCAAGGTCGAACCGGAGAGCATGGTCCTGTCCTCCTTCAAGCTCGCCGAGGACGGCAAGGGCTACATCGCCCGGGTCTACAACTCCTGCGGCGCCGGGGGCAAGGCCACAATCCGCTGCAACCTGCCCTTCAGCGGTGCTGTGGCCTGCAACCTCCTCGAAGAGCCGCGGGGCAAGAACCTCGTGACCGTGAACTACCCCGTGGTGACCCTCGACCTGGACGGCCGAATCCACGGGACCGTCCGGCTGCTGACACCGTAACCGCGATCTCTTGTCTGCGAATGTCTCCCGTTCTGCGGGAACGTTTTGCCGCCTGCGCAAGTCCTTGTCTGCACATACCCCTAAGGAGGTATCCCATGAGACCCATTGGATTGGCTGTAACCGTCGCCCTGATGGTCTTCCTCGCTGTGAGTGCTTTCGCGGCTGACGTACCCCTGAGCCGCGTCGTGCTGTTCTCCAGCGGAGTAGGCTACTTCGAGCGCAACGGATCAGTTGACGGTGACGCATCGGTCGAGCTGTCCTTCCGCACCGAGCAGATCAACGACATGCTCAAATCGATGGTCCTCCAGGACCTGAGCGGCGGCACTATCGCCCCGGTCACTTACGCCCCGCAGGACCCGCTGGAGAAGACCCTCAGCTCCTTCGCCATCGACATCTCGGACAACCCCAGGATGGCGGACCTGTGGGATCGCCTGCGCGGCACTCGCGTGCAGGTGACCGCCGAGCAGGCCGTTGAGGGCATCGTCTTCGGCGCCGAGCAGCAGGAGAAGACCGTCGGCGACAAGGTCATGACCTTCGACGTCCTCAATCTCCTCACCGACAAGGGCCTCGTCGAGGTCCCGCTATGGAGCGTGCGCAGTATTAAGGTCCTCGACCCCAAGGTCGACGGCGACCTGCGCAAGGCCCTCGACGCCATCGACAAGTCCCGCGATGCCGAGAAGCGCCCCGTAACCCTGTCCTTCAAGGGCCAGGGCAAGCGCGACGTGCGCATCGGCTATCTGCTGGAGACGCCCGTGTGGAAGACCAGTTACCGGTTGGTCAACGAGAAGGAAGGCCTCTACCTGCAGGGCTGGGCAATTGTGGAGAACACCACCGACGAGGACTGGACCAACGTGAACCTGACCATGGTGTCGGGGCGGCCCATCAGCTTCACCATGGACCTGTATCAGCCGCTGTACTCCGAGCGCCCCGAGGTCGCCGTGCAGGTTCAACAGGCAGCCAAGCCCCAGGTCTTCGCCGGAGCAGTCGAGGTCAAGGTCGAGGCCCGCGACGAGGCCGAAGAAGCCGCAATGGCTCCCGGACGCACGGGTCGTCGTCTGGGCGCAATGGCTGCTCCTCCGTCTCCGGCAGCAGCACCGGCCGAATTCGGTGGCTACGGCGGTGGTGGTATGGGCATGGCAGCAGCACCAGCCCCACCGGCCTTTGCGCTCTCTGAGACCGGCGCAACCAGCATGGCCCAGGGCGGCAAGGTCGGCACCCTCTTCCGCTATGCCATCAACCAGCCCGTGACCGTTCCACGGAAGCGCTCGGCCATGATCCCCATCATCGGCCAGAAGGTCGATGGCGAGATGGTCTCGGTCTACAACCGCAGCGCCGACGCCAAGCACCCCATGAATGGGATCAAACTGAAGAACACCACGGGCCTGCACCTCATGGGTGGACCGATCACCGTCTTTGACGGCGGCGTCTATGGTGGCGACGCCCTCATCGAGGACGTCACCCCGGGCGAGGAGCGACTGCTCACCTACGCCATGGACCTGGCCGTCGAGGTCGAACCGGCAACCAAGTCCGCGCCGCAGCAGCTCCTCTCCGCCAAGATCGTCAACGGTATCCTCAGCCTCACCCGCAAGCAGCGGATGGACACCGTCTACACGATCAAGAACTCCGCCGAGGAGAAGCGCTCCGTCATCGTCGAGCATCCACTGCGGGCCGACTGGACCCTCGTGGAGCCCAAGGAAGCCGACGAACGGACCCAGACCAACTACCGCTTCCGGGTACAGCTCGAGCCGAAGCAGACGTCGAAGCTGACCGTCTCCGAGGAGTGCCCGACCGTCGAGGTCGTTGAGCTCGTGAGCCAGGACGTGAAGCGCATCAACCTTCTCGTGGCACAGCCCCAGCTCGACCCCAAGGTCAAGGCGTCGCTACAGAAGCTCGCCGACCTCCAGGCCGAGCTGGCCGGCCTCACCGCTCAGCGCACCGAGCGCGAGACCCGCGTCAAGGAAATCGACCAGGAGCAGAACCGCATCCGCCAGAACATGCGCGAGCTCGACCGGACCAGCGACCTGTACAAGTCCTACGTCACCAAGCTCACTACGCAGGAAACTGAGTTCGACAAGCTTCGCGGGGAGATCCAGCAACTGCGCCAGCAGGAGACGGACAAGAAGGCCGCCGTCGCCGACTACGTGAAAGGCCTCAACCTGTAGTCCCGATCCTGCCGCAGCCAGCGCGTAACCGAAAGAGACGCCCCGCAAGGGGCGTCTCTTCTTTGCTATCCGGCAGAAAAAAGGCGGAGCCCCTGAGGACCCCGCCTGTCTGATCGCTTCTGACTTCAGTCCCGAGCTTACTTGCCTACGGACTGGGTCGTGTCGGTGCCGGAGGTGGCCATCGTGAACTGCGACCACTTGACGCCGCTGATCTTCGACCACTTGACGTGCCCATCGCAGTACCCGAAGTTGACGCCCTCGTTATGGTCCGGCGTCATGGTCTGCAGACGGCTGTCACAGGAGGTGCCCGTCGGATAGCTGTTGGCCTTCCAGAAGGTGTCCAGCCAGTAGGTGCCGTCGCAGATCATCACAGTCTCGGCGGGCGTCTGGATGTTTGCCAGGGGCTGCCCCTCGGTATAGCCGTTCTGCCAGTAACCGGTCGTCGTCGTGCGGCTCGGGCAAACCCAGATCTGGTCGTTCTTGATGTAGGCCGCCAGATAGGTGCGCGGGTTGCCGAGGATGTTGTGGTCGGTCGGGTGATCGGAGTAGGTCCGGCGAATCATCTTCTCGTCGTAGTCCTGCGCGTACATCATCATACCAAGTGCCAACTGCTTGATGTTGCTGGAGCAGCTCGACTGCCGAGCCTTCTCACGAGCTCGGGCAAACACAGGGAACAGGATGGCGGCCAGAATGGCGATGATGGCGATGACCACCAGCAGTTCAATCAGCGTAAACCCATGACGACGCATGATGGGACCTCCCATGGTGGAATACAATCGTCGACCTAGATCCACTTGCTGTTCACGATACCATATTGCGGCAACCCCTAGCAATTGGTTGATGTAAACTGTAGCAGTACTATAGCGCACCGGTGTCGCGGCAGCCTCGCCCTTCCCGCAACTCGCCCGTCGTCGATACCCCGCGGTCCCTTGTAGCTTTGCTCCCGCCTCACTACTTGGCCGGTGCCTCTGTGACCTTCCATACGAAGGTCTCCCAGGGCTGTGCCTCCACCGTGAGGTTGCCGCCGGTCACCTTGGCCTCCGCAGCACGAGTGTGCCCCCAGGGCTCGAGCGTCGCTTCGTCTGCCATAAGCTTCTCCGTGCCCCGACTGATCCGGCGTGCGATGGGCTGCCCGTTGGCCATCACCAGGTAAGTCCCCGTGGGCCGCCGATACAGCGCCATGTACACCTCTTCATCCGGCGCGTACTGGAAGACCTCTGGCTTGTGTGCGGGCTTCACCAGGTCCACGAACCTGCGCACTTCCTGCATCGCCGACTTGAACTCCGTGTTGATCCACCCATACCCGCCCTGCACCGACCGGTAGTACGACCACCAGAACAGCCCACGGACGCCCTGCGCCAGACTCGAGTAGGCCCAGTAGTACAGCTCCGTCTGGTTCGGGTAGCGGTACTTCCTGGCCTCCTCACTGTTCGCCGTGTCCTTGAGGTCCATGGCCTTCCGGTTGTAGCACTGCAGCACCGGCATGATTGGCACCGACCCGAGCTTCACGCCGCGTCCCACGAAGGTGGTCACATTCCCGATTGGGCTGGTCGGGAAGTCCTCGTTCTTGACCGGATAGGAGTCCAGTTGCAGCAGGTCGCAGGCCTTCGCGTCCTCCCACCAGTCCTTCGCCCAGGCCTCGACAATCGCCACCGGAACCTGCGGCGTCTCGTACTTCAGCAGCCAGTAGAAGGGCATCAGGTCGCGGGGAGTATGCGTGCCGCTGGGCTCGTCATACAGCAACCAGAACCCAAGCGCGGGGTGATCCTTGAGCGCCATCACGATCTTGTGCATCTCCAGGAGCCCGTGGTTGCTCACCCAGCGACGGCCATTCAGGTACACCATGACCTTAAGCCCGTGCTTCTGGGCCGCATCCATGTACGCCTGGTACTTCGCCAAGGCCTCCGGCG
This sequence comes from Armatimonadia bacterium, assembly GCA_039679385.1. Classification (NCBI taxonomy): domain Bacteria; kingdom Bacillati; phylum Armatimonadota; class Armatimonadia; species Armatimonadia bacterium. The sequence goes on from JBDKVB010000081.1 coordinate 9,237, forward strand.
TCGTCTGCGCGCCCAGGGCATAGGTGTGGACGTAGTCGACTCCCATCCCCTTGACCTGCGCCATCGCCCCCTCAGTGTCCACCGAGTACAGGCCGATGGGGAACTCCTCCGAGGCCAGGTCCAGAGGTGCCGCAGGAGCTTGGAGCGAAGCGAGGAACAACAGACCGCCGATCACTGTCAGGCTGCATCGGTACATGCGGGGTGCCTCCCTGTAGCAGATCGATCGCAGGGCCCTACGCGGGCCATTATGCCCGGAACCGTCGCGAACCGTCCAGCCTCGCAGCCTGGACGCCGGGAGCACGGGCTCCAGCACACGGGAAGGGAAGGACGCAGACCATCAACGCCGCACACGCCAAAGCACCCACGGACGCCGGGCTGTGGCTCCGTGTTGCCGCCAAGCTCATCGACCAGGGCCTCTTCGCCCTGGTGGAGACTCCCTGCCTATGTCTGGGAGCCGTCCTCAATGCCTGCGGACATCCCGCCTGGACCATCGGCGCCGGCTATGTCCTGGGCAGTCTCCTGTGGTACCTGTATATCCTCGAGATGACCCGCCGTCGCGGTCAGACCGTGGGCAAGATCCTCGCTCGCGTCCAAGTCGTGCCGGCCGAGAGCGCCTCGGACTCGCAGAGGTACCCTTTGCCAGGGAGGGTGATGGCGCGACGCCTTTCGGTCGAGTTCTTCTTTGACATGGCCGGACCGCTCTTCATGGCGGCAGGCTGGGTCCTTGCACGAGTCACCGGAACCAATCCCGCCACCGGCGGCCTCGTCGGATTGGGTGTCGGCAGCGTCGCCTCTCTGCTCAATCCCGCTGCGATCTTGCGCACCCCGCGCAGACAGGCCGTGCACGACCTCGTCGCCCGGACCTACGTGGTCCGAGTCCCCGCAACCGCCCAAGTGGCTGCGACGACACCTCAGGCCGCTCGTCGCGGGCTGATCCGTCGCCTGATCGTCCCGCTGGTGTTATCGCAGGCGCTCTCTCCGGCGCTGGTCTTCGGCGTCGTTCGTCCGCTCTTCGTCGAGGCCTACGTGGTCCCCTCCGGGTCCATGGAGCCGACCATCCAGATCGGCGACCGCATCCTCGCCAGCAAGCTCCTCCCTCGCCTGCGGATGCCTCGCCATGGTGAGATCGTCATGTTCCGCGCTCCTGAGTGGGCGCTGCACGGCGACGAGCACGACCTCATCTTCGTCAAGCGCGTTGTCGGCCTACCGGGCGATCATCTCCAGGTGAAGGACGGCCGCCTCTACCGCAACGGTCAGCCGGTCTCCGAGCCCTATCTGAGCGAGCCGCCGGACTACACCTGGCCGGAGGATGCCCTGTCAGGCGGAGAGATCACCGTTCCTGCCGGAAGCCTGGTCGTCCTGGGTGACAACCGCAACAACTCCGCCGACTCGCACCTTTGGGAGCAGACCACCGGCGGCGAGACTCAGCCCGCACCCTTCCTTCCCGCCGACCGTCTGGTGGGCAATCTCGTCTGGCGCTTCTGGCCACCCGACCGCCTGGGTACAGTCCTGGGCGCTGCCGGAGGGTAGAGGGTTCAGCGGCCTGCATCGAGAAAAGCCCTGCCTGTAGCACCCTTACCTGCGCACCTCGATACCGCCTCAGGAGGATGTCATGACTCGTCTGCATATCACTATTCTGGCAGGTGTCCTCATGCTCACCCAGCTTCCGCAGTCGGGATGGTCCGCTTCCGTCAGCGACGAGGCCACGCGAGTCGTCCTGCGCAATGACCGCCTCACGATGGCCCTGGGCAAGGCCGAGAAGGGCGCCCTGGTGTCCCTGGTGCGCAGTCAGGGCCCGGACGAGTTGTGCGCTCCGCAGGCCACGCCACGCCTCTTCAGCCTCACTCTCTCCCACCGGGGCGCGCCGAACACCCAGCTCCAGTATCTGGGCAGCGAGACGGCGGAGGGCTTCTCCTGCAAGGCCGCCGACCGCTCCGCGACTCTCACCTTCACCCGTCTCGGCGGGCAGGACATCTCCGCCGTCTGCACCGCCACCGTGTCCGATAGCGATCCCCTCGTGCGCTGGCGGATCGAAGTCAGCTTCCCCCATGAGCTGATGCTGGAGAGCCTCCAGTTCCCGGTCGTCACACTGCGCGCGCCCCTTCACGCAGACCAGGAGGACCAGGCCGTGATGGCCGCCACCAAGGGCGGCGTCTGGCCTCGACCCTCGCAGTGGAAAGACGGCACTCGCGTTTCCCGTGGTCAGCCGGGGAGCCTCACCGCCCAGTTCGGCTGCTACTACGACGCCGTCTGCGGACTCTACCTTGCCGCCGAGGACGCCGAGGGCTATCCCAAGAGCTACGAGTTCCGGCGCACCACCGACGGTCTCCTTCTCACCTGGAACCATGAGTGCTACGCTTCCGACCGTTACGCGACCACCTACGACGTGGTCATGACCACCTTCCAGGCCTCCTCCGACGAGCCGGGGCTACCGACCGACTGGCGTGATGCCGCAGACCTGTACAAGGCCTGGGCGGTCAAGCAAGAGTGGTGTGCCAAGACCTTTGCCGAGCGCGAGGACGTTCCGGCGTGGATGAAGTCCGGCGCTCCCATGGTCCGCTTCGGCCGCAACTGGCTGGCCAGTCCGGCGCTCATCCAGCGCTGGATCGACACCTACTGGCGCGCCAACTTCCCCGCCGACCTTGACCTCATCACCGCCTACTGGGGCTGGGAGAAAGTCAGTACCTGGGTCACTCCCGACTACTTCCCGGTCTTCCCTTCCGACGAGCAGTTCACCGCGCTGGTCAAGGCGACGCGTGACGAGAAGTGCCATGCCTTCCTGTGGCCCTCCGGCTACCACTACACTCGCACCTTCGGCAAGCAGGCCGACGGCAGCTTCACCTGGGACGACCGCGAACGCTTCGACCGTGTGGCAGCGCCTCATGCCGTCGTCGGTCCCTCGGGCGCAGTCCTCTCTTCTCCGAGGTCCTGGCTACAGGGCGGTGAGACCGCCACGATGTGCCCCGGCGATCCCTGGACCATCGACTGGTTCAACCACACCGCCACGGAGATCTGCAAGCGCGGCGGCGAGATCGTGCAGGTCGACCAGGTCGTCGGCGGCAACTTCCCGCGCTGCTTCAGCACCGCCCATCCACATCCGCAGGGCGCCGGTCCCTGGATGACCCAGGTCTTCCGCCGCCAGCTCGAGACCATGCTCCAGGAGTGCCGCAAGATCGAACCCGACGCCCTCGTCTGCTTCGAGGAGCCCAATGAGTGGTTCATCCAGCAGGTCGCGATTCAGGACTACCGCGACTGGGAGGTCCTGCGCGAGTCGCCCGCTCATGATCCCGCCTCGGTCTTCAACTACCTGTATCACGAGTACCTGCCCACCTTCCAGAGCAACCCGCGACCCGACGACCTGGTCATGGCCGCCCACTGTCTCGTGACCGGCCAAATCCCCCACTTCGTCCCCCGGCAGATGCTCGGCGGTGAACGGGGCATCCCCAACGGTGCCTTCGACTTGTGGTCCGGCGAGTCCATCCTCGGCTGGGGAAAGGTCGACGGCTATCAGGGGCAAGTGTGGAAGGGCAAGTGCTTCAAGGATGCGACCGTCAAGCACGGCGGCGACTTCAGCCTCCGCCTGCAAAACGACACGCCCGACGAGACGGTGCAGGTCTCCCAGAACATCGCCGTTGGCGATGCCCTCCAGATCGGCCACACCTACCGCATCAGCGTCTGGATGCGCTCCGGCGGAGTCGGCGCCAACAACGGAATCGGCCTGGGGACCTTCACCCGCGACATGAAGGGCACCGGAGGAGCGCGTATCCCCATGCCCGCGGCGGCGAGCGACGAATGGCAGCAGGGCCAGGCCACCTTCAGCGTCCCTGAGGGTACCGGCCTGCTCCGGATCATGCTCCATCTCTCCGGCAAGGGCACGCTGTGGATCGACGACATGACCCTCGACGAGGTCCTGCCCGACGGAACCGTGAAGCCTGTCACCGTGCGCGGGATTCCCGGCGACCACGAGTTCATGCAGCAATGGGTCCGTCTCTTCAGCGGCGAAGGCCGGCCCTATCTGTTCCTGGGGAAGATGATCCATCCGCCCAAGCTCGAGTGCGACCGCCTGCAGTACGAGGGTCGCAGCTTCCCGGTCCTCCTGCACAACGCCTTCGAGGCCGCCGACGGCAGCCGTGCCGTCGTCATGGTCAACATCTCCGACAAGCCGCAGACCGGGGTCCTGACTTGGCGCGGCACAACTCAGACGCTTACCCTGAAGCCCTGGGAGGTGCGGCTGCTGAAGGGGTAGCCCCTCCGGTGCTACGCCTGGGCCTGACTACTTCCTGGCGAGGTGTGGCTGCCGTTGTCTTTGCTTTTGCCGTCGCCCTTCCCCCTCGCCACCGCGTGGAGAGAGGGGGAGTCGAGCGGCAGCGAGACGGGGGTGAGGTGCCGTCGCCGCATGGAACCCGGTCTTCCCCAAAGGGGTTGGAGAGGAGTAGGATGAAGGGTGCAGCACGTGTGCCGTGTCTGGCCGCGAGAGGAGCCTTCTCCCGTGCGAGCCGAGGCGCACGGAGCCCTTGGTGTAAGTATCTGGTTCGGGAAGGCCATCTGTTTTCATGTCTGAAAGAGCCGAGACCCTGTTCTCCTCCACCTTCCGCAATCGCACGCGTTTCCTGGCCGGTGCCGGGCTGATCCTGGCTTCGACCCTGCCCTTTGCCGTGGGTCTTCTGGTGGTGAGCTACCTGCTCCCCGACCC
>JBDKVB010000082.1 GCA_039679385.1 Armatimonadia bacterium
GCGCCGCGTATGGCTGGGCTTCGCCTCCGGCTGCCCGGTGCAGGACCTGTGGCGGGACCTGCTACAGCGCCTCCAACCACCACTAGAACCCACCGCCACGGCCAGGTTCATGAATAATGCGGGCTAGCCTCGATCGGCCTTTCCATGGCCGTCCACCTGGAAGCTCCTGCCCTGACTCCGGCCCGACGGTGTTTACGGAGTCGGCGGTGGCAGTGTCACCGTGGTGAACTGCGCCACCGAGCTCTTCAGCCAGCCGCTCTCTGTGCCGCAGGTCGGCGTTGCCTCCCCGGCTCGCCGAGCTCCCACGACCCAGTAGTAGGTCCTGCCGCCCTGAAGAGGCGTGTTGGTCCCCGGACTGTAGGTCCACTTTCCGGTGCTGCCCATCCCCTGCACGACCGGTGATTGCACCACCGGCTGCCCACTACCACTGGCCGAGCTGTAGATCCGCACCTGGTACTCGTCGGCGCCGGTCGTGAGGTCCCACTGGAAGGTCATGCTGCGAGGGTCGACCGCAGGCCCGCCGCTCAGAGGCGAAGTAGGTGTCGCCGCGTACATGTAGGTGACCGGGCCCTGGGGATCGCTCGGCTCTCCGAGAGCCTGGGAAGGTGTGACACTGAACTGGGTCGCCTGCTCCGTGCCGACCTGGGAAGTCTGCGCAGCCGTTGAGTAGGAGTGGGTGTTCGGCTTCGTCACGCGCCGAGCACGGTAGTAGTAGGTCTGCCCGGCCACGAGCCCGGGGCGGCTGTAGGTCACTGCGATCGTCCCGGTCGCCTGGTTGCCATAGTCCAGGTACGTGAAGCTGTGGTTGAAGGTCAGACCGCTGACGGCGCCTCCCCAGTCACCGTAATCATAGAGGCTCTGCTGCGCGAGGCAGTCCACCAGGTTATAGGGCTCCGCCGCGAGACCGGGACTGTTCGACCGGTACACGAGCCACGCGACGACCAGCGACGGGTCTGAGATGTTCCCGCTCCATCCCATCTGGATCGACGCAGTTCCTCCCGGCCCCGACTGGTACAGATGCGCGTACTTGACTTCCCCTGCGGACTCCTCGTTGCCACCACCACAACCGGCAACCACCATCGCCACCACAACTCCGGATAGACCCGTAATCCACCAGCGTGACAGCATGGCACACACCTCGCCCAAGAGAGTGAGCTTGCCCGGCAGGGCTCCTACCTTTGGTAGTTGCACTCATGGACGCTTGAGGGGTTCGCTTTGTTGCATCAAGGTCACGTTTCTTGCACTGCTCACGGTGTGAAGGAACCCCTATCCCCGGCCGCGAATAGGTACACTGCAGGCCCATGACTACGCGATGGCGCCCCGGGGAGGTGCCAGAGTGTCTGATCTACGAGACCAGATCCGCCGCGACGAAGGCCCTTTGCAGGAGCTCCTGGCCAGTATCCCAGGTTTTGACGGCTACCGTGAGAGGGAGATCCGGCGCACCGCCGACCAACTCCTCCGCGAGCATCTCGTTGCCGAGCTGGACAGAGTCCGCGACGAGCTCAAGCGGGTGGTCGCCACCTGGGCCCAGGCAGGCAAGTTGCAGCAATTGGAGCAGATCGACCGTCTCTCGAGACTCCTGGGCAAAGCCCGCGACAACATCCGCTTCGCCGACTACGGCTACACCGGGTTCTTCGATGCGGTCAAGATCGGCGAAGAGCAGCTTGACCGCTTGTACGAGTACGACCAGTCACTGCGCACGCAGATCGGCGGCTGCAGCGACGCCGTGTGCCAACTCGGCGCTGCCGAGGATGCCGCAGCCGCAGAGCGCATGGCCGCACTCGAGACGGCGATCCACCACCTGCAGGAGATGATCGACCGCCGTGGCGAGGTCGTGGCCGAAGCAACCGGCCCCGCACAGAGCTAAGACAGCCTGCCACACGCATCCCTCGCCAGGCGAGGACCGAGCAATTGGGACACCGGAGCCCGAGCTCAGGGCTGGCTTGGTCCCCAGGGTAGGAGGCCTTTGATGGCACTGATGGACGTCCTTGAGTGGACTGATGTAACCGGCACAGAGATCGTGCATCGCTGGCCCGAGTACGGTCAGGCCGACATCCGCCTCGGCTCCCAGCTGACGGTCCGTGAGAGCCAGACGGCCGTGTTCTTCCGCGATGGCAAAGCCCTCGACGTGTTCCGACCGGGGCGCCACACCCTCACCACGAACAACATCCCGCTCCTGGGGACGCTCGTCAACCTGCCCTTTGGCGGGCAGACGCCCTTCCAGGCCGAAGTGTACTTCGTCAACATGAAGACCTTCACCGGGATGAAGTGGGGCACTCCGACGCCGATTGTCTTCCGCGATTCCGAGTTGCACACCGTCCCGCT
>JBDKVB010000083.1 GCA_039679385.1 Armatimonadia bacterium
ACGGAGAGGACCTCGATGTCCTCCATGGCGCACATCTCGGCGGCCATGTCGAAGTTCATGGTGTCGCCGGAGTAGTTGCCGTAGAGGTACAGCACGCCTGCGCCGGCGTTGATGGACTTGGTGACGGCGACCATGGCCTCGACCGAAGGCGAGGAGAAGACGTTGCCGATGGAGACGCCGTCAAGGAGTCCGGGGCCGACGTAGCCGAGGAAGACGGGAATGTGGCCGGAGCCGCCGCCGGTGGCGATGGCGACCTTGCCTGGAATCGGGGCATCGGCACGGACAAGCCCACGGTGAGTGTCGGCGGCCCGCTTGAGATGATGGGGATGAGCCAACAGGACGCCCTCGAGGACTTCGTCGGCGAAGGCTTCCGGATCGTTGATGAGCTTCTTCATCACGCATACCTCCCGGTGTCTGAGAGCAGTGGCAAGGCTGTTCCACTCGACAGGGAGCGAGTCCTGCAGCACAAAGGCACGGCACCTCACCCCCTGCCTGCGGCGTCCCCTCTTCCACGCAAAGGGTAGAGGCGACGGCCCCTCACTCCCCGGCCCTCTCTCAAGGGGACAGGAGGACAGGCAAGGAGACCGGGCCAGTGGGTGAGCGCCAGGGCCGCAGGGACGTTGCAATCTGCCGGTGCTTGGGCTATCCTGTTTGTGTAGACCCCATCTCGATTGCCCTGTGGAGACCACCTTGGATCCTGTCGTCATTATCGGCGCCGGCCCTGCCGGCGTCGCCGCTGCTTATGAGCTTTCGCGCAAAGGTGCCGAGGTCGTGATCGTCGAGGCGGACGAGGCCATCGGCGGCCTCTCCCGGACCCTGTCCTACAAGGGTGCGCTCTTCGACGTCGGCCCGCACCGGTTCTTCACGAAGAACAAGGAGATCCTTGGACTGTGGTCGGAGGCGCTGGGCCCCGACTTCGTGGATGTCGACCGGCTCACGCGGATCTTCTACCGCAACCAGTTCTTCAACTACCCCATCGCACTGGGCGACACGCTGAAGAAGGTCGGGCCAGGTCAGGCGGCCTCCTTCGGGTTCAGCTACCTGGGCCAGCGAGTGGCGAACGTGTTCTCGCACGGTGAGCCCGAGAGCTTTGAGGACTGGGTCGTCGGCCAGTTCGGGCGGAGCCTGTTCAACGCCTTCTTCAAGACCTACACGGAGAAGGTGTGGGGCATCCCGTGCTCGCAGATCGGTGCGGAATGGGCCGGTCAGCGGATCAAGGGGCTGTCGCTGTCGGAGGTCGTGCGCAATGCGATCTTCAAGCCCAAGGAGAAGGCCAAGACGCTCGTAGAGCAGTTCAAGTTCCCGCGGCTCGGCGCGGGGATGATGTATGAACGCATCGCGCAGATGGCTACTGAGTGCGGAGCGAAGGTGCTGCTCGGAACGAAGGCGACGGGGATCCGGCACGAGAAGGGTCGGGCAGTGGCTGTGCAGGTGCAGCGGAATGGGCAGACCGAGGACATCGCCTGCTCCTATGTTCTGACCAGCAACCCGCTGACCGAGGTGGCGCTGAATCTGCAGCCCGCCGCTCCGGCGGAGATTCTCGAGGCCGCCCGGGCGCTGCGCTACCGGTGTCACCTGTCTGTGAACCTGCTGGTCGAGGGCGACCTGTTCCCGGACAACTGGATCTACGTGCATGCGCGGGAAGTCGTGCTGTGCCGCGTCGCGAGCTATGCGAACTTCAGCGACGAGATGCGGACCAAGGAGGGGCTGCACCCGATCACGGTGGAGTACTTCCAGTTCCCCGAGGACGAGCTGTACAGCAATCCCAGCACGGAGGCACTGGTGGAGTTTGCCAAGCGCGAACTCAAGCAGATGGGGATCGTGCAGCCGGAGCAGGTGCGGGATGGCTTCGTGGTGCGCAGCCGCTACGCGTACCCGGTGCTGGAGATCGGCTATGTGCCGCGGCTGGAGCAGGTGAAGAGCTACCTGGGCACGCTGACGAACCTGCAGCCCATCGGCCGCGCGGGGATGTTCAAGTACAACAACCAGGACCATAGCATCGCGACGGGGCTCTTTGGTGCGCGGAAGGTGCTGGGGCAAGACCTCGATGTGTGGGCAGTGAACATCGACGCGGAATACCACGAGTCCGGGGAAGCACAGTAGCGGCTCGGTAAGGATCCGAGGAAAGAACGAAGCCGTCCCCGCAGTGAGGTGGGGACGGCTTTTTCGTGTGTGGGGAGAGGTGCGAGCACGCACTATCCCGACGGGTAGGGCCGGCCCTCCCGGACGTCGGTGGTCATGCCGTCGAGGAGAAGGACTGGCTCGACCCGTGTCCCGCCCGCTTCCACATACGCACTGGTGTGCGGCGCACCCTCGACCTTCGGCGGGAGACGAAGGGCCTCGTTACGCACGCCGGCCTTGGCGTGGAGAAGAAGTGTCTGCTTGCTCTGGTCCTGCTGAATGCGGATATCGGTCCCGGCGAGCTCCGAGTTCATGGCATAGCCGTAGTCGAACATCGGCAGGCAGGGGCAGCGGAACAGCTCGGGCTTGAGCTGCTCAGGCGGGACGTAAGGGCTGATGTCGTCGCACCAGGAGGCGGCCGGAGGCAGCATGCCGTCATGGTCTCTGGCGTAAGCACGGAAGGCTTTGCCGAGTGTGCGGAGGTTCGAGCGGCACTGTTGCTGCTGCTTGTCGTCCTCCAGATACTGCTCCAGGGTCGTGCCGGGCGGCAGGGCGATCACCTCACCGGTGCCCAAGGCGACGTAGGGCGGGGCCTCGGGAGTGCCTGTCGTGGGCAACTCTTCCGCTGGATCGCCGGCGGCGTTCCGCACCGGGTCATTGGTCTCGTAGACGAGGATCAGGCGAGACTGCTCCTCCCCGGTCTTCGGCAAGGTCGTACCGGCGAGCTTCACGTTAAGGGCATAGCCGTACTGGTCCTTGGCCAGGCCTGGCCGGTGCAGGAAGCTCCCGTCGAGGCAGTAGCGCTCAAGGTCGTCCATCCAGGTCGCGGCAGCGGGGACCTTGTTGCCGTGCTCGGCGATGTACTCGCGGAGGTTGTTGGTCAGAGCCCCCAGACGCTCCTGGCTTACCCAACGGTCGGCCTGCGGTTGGCCCCCGCCGCGCTGCTGCACTTCCTGCATGATCTGGTCGAAGAGGAAGGAGCTCTTCTGACCGGTAGTCTTGAGGATGCTGGCACGCAGGTCGACGGCCCACTTACCATCAGGCGTCTTCGTGACGACGAAGGTGCGCTGCCTGGGTTTATCCTCGGTCAGGGTGACGGTGGCCTGATCCTTGCCCGTCTGGACCTGTGTCGAGGAGGGTACCGCACGGACGCCTCCCGGGAGGAAGCTGAACTCTGTGATCAGGTCGGGAAGGTTGGTGCCCGGGGGCTCCCGCATGAGCTCCTCGGCAATCTGGTGAAAGCTGGTCTGGAGCTTCGGATCGAGATTGAGCAGCGCCACGCCCGTATCGATATCTCTGCGTTCACAGGCTGCCACGTAGGCCTTTACGACCGCCTCGGGGTTCGTGCGATCGACCTCGGGCGCTGCGGGTGGCGGCTTGGGTGGATTCTGCTGGGCTCCACACAGGGAGACCGAGAGCGTCAGGGCCAGAAGCACGTACGTGAACCGGCTCATCTACGTCACCGCCTTTGTAGTGTTAGAGCAGACGGTACAGATCCGCGATCCCCTTGCCGGGGAGGCGGTCGAGGTCGGCAATCTCGAACTCATTGCCATCGACATCGGTCACCTGCATCTTGCCGCCGGGGAACTCGCGGATGTGGTCGCGGACGTCATTCACCACGAACTTGCGGCGGCCACGGGTAGTGTTCACGTCCCAGTAGAGCACCCCGTAGTCATCGTGCAGGGAGTAGACATAGGTGATCTGCGGCACGAAGTAGCGCTTGCGCAGCTCCTCCAGCAGAAGGCGTCGCATGGGCTTGGGCAGCTCGCGCAGATTGCGCAGCACCCCGATCTCGTCGCCCCCGGAGTCGCTGAGGGTAAGGTAGCCGAAGCGATGGGTGATCGGGAACAGACGCGCAGCGTAGAAGTGCGGATAGGAGCGGTCATCGACGATCTCCAGCCGCGCCTCACCCTTGGGCCCGCGGGAGATTCTCAGGCTGGCGGGATCGAGGATCTTGTCCTCGGGCATCGTGCCGGAGAGGTCCACGGCAGGCTTCTCCGGCTCCGGCTTCGGCTCTTCGACGGTGACCGTCTCCGTCGTCTCGGTCGTCTCCGTTGCGGCTTCCTCGGGCATGTTCCTTGCCACCTTTGGTCGGAAAGCCTGGCGCGGTCAGGTTAGCCGTCCACCACTTTGAACTTCGAGACCTCGGACTGCATCTTCACCAGCTTGGCGTACTCGCCGTCCTTGCTCATCAGCTCATCATGGGTACCGACCTCCGCGACCTCGCCGGTCTTGAGGACGAGCAGTCGGTCGGCATTGCGCAGAGTCGAGAGGCGGTGCGCGATGGCGAAGGTTGTGCGGGACTTGATGAGACGGGCGATGGCCTGCTGAATCTGGGACTCCGTCTCGGTGTCGACGGAGGCGGTCGCCTCGTCGAGGATCAGGATGCGCGGGTCGTGCAGGATCGCGCGGGCAATGGCGATGCGCTGACGCTCACCGCCGGACAGTCGCGCTCCACGCTCGCCCACCTCGGAGTCATATCCGCTCGGGAGCTTGCGGATGAAGTCGTGGGCGTTGGCGGCGCGCGCAGCCCGGATGATCTCCTCGCGGGTTGCATCGGGCTTGGCGTAGGCGATGTTGTCGGCGATCGTCCCGCTGAAGAGGAAGGACTCCTGGGGGACGATGCCGATCTGCTCGCGCAGATCGTGCAGGCGGATCTTGCGGATGTCGACGCCGTCGATGAGCAGCTCTCCCTCATCCACATCGTAGAAGTGGCAGATGAGGTTGATCAGGGTGCTCTTGCCCGCTCCGCTGTGGCCGACGAGTCCGATCATCTCGCCGGCCTTCACGTGCAGGTTCACGGTCTTGAGCACCGGGATGTGCTTCTCGTAGCCGAAGTCGACGGTCTTGAACTCGACCTCGCCCTTGATGTGCGGCAGATGGACGGCATCGGGATCGTCGTAATGCTCCGGCTCGCTGTCGATGACCTCGAAGATGCGCTCACCGGCGGTGAGGGCCTGCTGCAGCCAACTGTAGACGTGGCCGAAGAAGCGCAGCGGTCCGTAGAACATACCCAGATACAACTGGAAGGCGGTCAGGTCACCCAGGGTGCTCTGGCCCTCCAGGACCAGATGTCCCCCGACGAACCACACGAGCAGGGAGCCGATCACCATCGAGAAGTCTATGAAGGGGTAGAAGGTGACCCAGGTGCGCTCCGCATAGACCTGCTGGCTGAAGAGCGCGGCAGCGTCACGGTTGAAGCGGCTGACCTCTCGCGGCTCCTGAGCGAAGGCCTTCACGACACGAACGCCGGAGAGGGCCTCTCCAAGGGTTGCGCTGAGTTTGGACCAGCGGTGCCACATGCGGTGGTAGATGGTGCGAATGCGCTTGAAGAAGACGTAGGTCATCAGGGCGATGACCGGTGCCGGGATAAGCACAAACCACGCCAGCCGGGCGTCGTTGATGAACAGCATGGTGCCGATGCCCAGGACCATGAGGCTGTTGATGGTGAGCTCCGCGACGCCATCGACGGCGAAGTGCCACAGGTAGTCGGTGTCGCGGGTCATACGCGAGATGAGGCCGCCCACCTGCTTCTTGTCGAAGAAGCGAAGGGTGAGCGCCTGCATCTTCTCGTAGAGCTCGGCACGGATGTCGAAGGTGACCTTGCCCCCGAGCCAGACCATCATCCACCCTCTGACCATACCGACGATCATGGCGAGGACTCGCACACCGAGCATTGCGCCCACGATAGACAGAAGCCATTCAGCGTGCTTGTGGGGCGGCATGAGGACGTCGTTGACCAGGTGCTTCGATAGCTGCGGCGGCACAAGCATCGCTGCGGTGTCGATGACGGAGAGCAGGATCGCCGCGAACAAGTAGGGCCAGTAGCGGAGACCGTAGCCGGTGATGCGCCGGAGGACCTTGCGGCGATCGACGCACTTGGGGCACACGTCGCTCCAGTTGGGGAGGACACGTCCGCACTTCTCGCAGCGCTTGCGGTCGGCGCCGGCCCGTAGCTTCTCGAGGGAGATCGGCTTCTGGTCCTTGACGAGGTCCGTAAGGGCCTTGGCGGCCTTGGTGAACTCGGTGGCGAGGCTGTTGGTGTACTGGAGAAGCTCGACCCGGCGGCCCTCAGCGGTAGCCACCAGCAAGCCACTGCCGACCAGGGCCTCGGCTTTGACATCGGTAAGGGAGGAGAGCGGGACTCGGAGCAGGCCGTTCTGGAGGTGAAGCTCGGGCTCCTCCGGTGGAGAGCCGTCTCCCTCGCTCGTGGGATGGCCCTTCGGCGAGGGATCGGTCACAAACAGCGCCTTGTCGGTGACCACGAAGACGCGCTCACCGTAGGCGCCGTCAGCGGCGATGTCGGTGGAGAGGCTGAAGGCGACTTTCTCGCCGTCTGAGAGGTACTGCGCCAGACGACCTTCCACCTCGTGCGGCGGGCGTTCCTCGAAAGGCATCGTCGTCACTACCTTTGCTCTGATTCGGCGACGTCGAGGACAGCATAGATCCGCGCGTAGTTGCCACCACTAAGGAGGGTGCGCCCCGGTAGCACACTCTCAGGGGAGAAGCGAACTGCCGGTGAGATACCGACAAAAGGACAGTGTAGTCGGGACGGCTCAAGGTGATAAGGGCCCGGTGCAAACTAGCTCCGAGCGGCCTTCAGGGCCTCGGCGATCTCGGCCAGACGCTTCCCCAGGGCTCGGCAGATCGCGGCCTCGGTGGCATCGACGGGCGCGTCGCCCAGGGCGCCTGCCGTATGGCTGGGACCATAGGGCGTGCCCCCGGTGGTGGTGGTGTTCAACTCCGGTACCGAGAAGGGGACGCCGACGATGACAAAGCCCAGATGTGCGAGCGGCGGCCACATGGTGTAGCAGGTTACCTCCTGGCCTCCGTGGAGAGTGGCGGTCGAGGTGAAGGCTCCCGCAGGCTTGCCGACGCAGGCCCCACTGAGCCACAGCGAACCCATCATGTCGATGTAGTTCTTCATCTGGGCCGTCATGTTTCCGAAGCGCGTGGGCGAGCCGAAGATGGCGCCGTCGGCGGCTCCCAGATCGTCCACCGAGGCGAGGGGGTACTCGGCCATCAGGCGGTCATGGGTGGCCTTCCAGCGCTCATCGCGTGCGATCACCTCAGCCGGTGTGATCACATCACCGGTGAAGGCGAGGACGGGCTCGGAGCCGGCCTCGCGCACCCCGTCGGCTACCTCTTTGGCCATGGACTCCACATTGCCATACCGGCTGTAGAAGGGGATGTAGATGCGTGCCATACGATGCAACCTCCCTTGTGTGGTTCGAAGGGCGACCTGATAGTACGCCCGGCAACGGCTGGTTCCGGCTGCGCATCGGCTCAGTCCGTCCTGGCAGAGAGACGCAGCACCTTGCCCAGTTCCGCATCGGCCTCGCCAGCCTGGGGACTGCTCGGCCAGCGCGACTGGATCTGCCGGAGCCACTCAACAGCCTGGGGACGAGCCTCGGCGTGACCTGCGGCGATCCGTGAGGCTTCGAGAAGGGCACCCGGGATCAGCGGGCTCTCCGGGAACCTGCGGAACAGCTCGCCATACTCGTGCAAGGCCTCCTGCGGCGTGCCGAAACGGGCGAGGCCCTGAGCGAGAAGAAGGGCAGCATCGTCGGCAAGGGCCTCGTCGGGTCCCAGGGAGGAGATCATCTGCAGGCTTCGCCTCGCCTTGTCCAGTTCGCCACGGTCGAGGGCCTGCAGAGCCTCCAGGTACTTCGCCTCTGAGGGCGACTCTCCTGTGAAGTCAAGGCGGATCATCAGCACCCGGCTGAGGGCGTCGTTGGCAAAGGGGCTGTCCGGTCGACTCTTGGCCAGGGCCTCGAACTGCTCGGCGGCCTTTACGCGGTTGCCCTGGCGGAAGGCGATTTCCGCCAGTTGAAAGGCAGCGTAGTCGGGCCCGGCCGGTCGCGGTAGTCTGGGCAGATCGCCGATCATGGGACGCATCCCCCAGGGAATCGGAGGAAGACTGGAGCCGACTCCCACCAGTCCTTCGGGAACCAGTATCGCCTCACGAGAACCGGACGAAGGGAGGAACGCCTGGTAGGCCGATATCGCCTCCTCGTAACGCCCGGTGACGAAAAGACAGTCGGCAAGACCCGAACGAGCCGCGAGACGGTCGGTGCTATCGGCGGCCCCGGCGAGGACCTGCCGGTACAGCTCCTCGGCGCCCGCAGCGTCACCGGCATAGAGCACGCGGATATCCGCCAGGGCCAGCCGGAGGATCAGTGTGGCCCTCGGTGACAGGGAGGACTCCAGCGCCTTCTGCAGGGCCGCCGACGCGGCACGCCAGTCGCCCTCGGGCAGCAGCCCGGCGGCCAGTTTCATTGCCACCAGCGCCTGGATATCAGCCGGCGCGTCCCTGCTCAGGGCAAGGTCATAGAGCTGCCGGGCAGCAGGCCAGTCACCCGCCTGGTCGAGATCGAGCGCGGTCTGCGTGAGGGCCAGGGAGCGCGCCGCGACGTCGCCAAGGCTCCCAAAGGTGGCGACGGCCTCGGCAAGGCGACCGTCACGCAGGTAAGCCACGGCCAGGGAAGACAGGGCGTCCTCGGGAAGCGACCCCGCTTTGCGTGCTGATTCAAGAGCTAGGAGCAGGTCCTTGCGCACGGTGTCGTCCGCAGCCAGAGCCTGCAGCCGGTGGCGGATGAAGTCACGGTTCGTCTCCGGGTCTCGCAGGGCGACCAAATACTCGGACACCGCGCGGTCGATGAACAACTGCGCCTCGTAGACCTGGGCCGTCTCGACAGCCAGGGCCTGCGGGTTCTTGGTGGTCTCGCGTGCTGCGCTGTAGACCGAGAGGGCATCGGCATAGTAGCCGCGGTTCGTCAGGTAGGCGCCGAGACTGCGGACGGTCGAAAGGTCTGCGGGGTCGTAGCCGGTGGAACGCTTCCAGGCCGCAAGAGCCTTCTCGCGCTCACCAGCGCCCGCGTAGGCATCACCCAGCTCGGCCTGAAGCCGTGTGTCCTCGGGCTGGAGGTCGCCGGCGCGTAGCAGGTATCGGACGGCCTCCGGCCACTGACGTGCCTGAAGGGCTGCGTGTCCTGCACCGGCAAGGATCTCGGCGTCTTCGGGTCGCAAGGCGGCCAGTCGGACCAGGGCGGAGAGCGCCTTCGCGGAGTCCTGATTGCGTGTGTAGAAGTCGGCCAGGCGACGGAAGGCTGCCGGAGGAGCAGCAGGCGCCTCGGTCGCCGCCTGAAGCTGCTTCTCGTAGCCCGGGAGTGTGCCGCGCAGGCGGTTGATCTCAAAGACGACCTGGAAGGCGCCGGCGTCTTCCGGGCGCAAGGCAAGGAGCGCTTCGGCACTGTCGACGGCCTCGGCGAGACGGCCCTTGGATTGGAGCTGCCCGGCAAGGCGAAGAAGGAGGAAAGGGTCGCCGCCGAGACGACTTGCCTCGGTCTGGGCGAGGCGCAGCGCCTGCTTGTAGTCGGCCTTCTCGACGGCGTCGTCGACCAGGATAGTGGTGGTCTGAGTCGCGTAGGGGCTGGTCGGATGAGACTTGAGCAGCCCGGCGGCGACCTCGCGGGCGGCGTCAAGATTGCCCATCTGCTGCAGCATGCGCAACTGCCCGACAAGGCCTTGCTCGACCTGGAAGGAGTTGGCTCCGGGCAAAGCGGCGAGGGTCCGGTAGGCCGAGAGGGCGCGGTCAAGATCGCCGGTGCGCTGACAGATACGAGCCAGTCGCTCCAGCGCAGAGGGATGCAGTGACGTCGGTGGGGTCAGGGCGACCAGCTTCTCAAGGGCCTGCAGCGCCGCACGCTGTTGGCCTCGCGCATCCAGTACGGACGCTTCTTCCCACCAGGCCTGCGCCCGCTCCGTGGTGGAGGTGGTGGCCTGGGCGGCCTCCTCGTAGGCGGAGACGGCTGTGGTGAGGTCGTCGGAAGCGACCGCCTGACGAGCCCGGCCCAGCGCTGAGAGGTAGGCCGGATCCTGGGCGGCAGCGGACACCGTCAGGCACAGCAGAAGCGAGAGGATCAGGAGAGCGGTCGGAGGGGAGACGGTATCAGGAACAGCGAGGCAGGGGCGAGGGTACCCCGGAACTGGGACAACCTCGCCCCGCCGGAATCTGCGGAGCGGAAGAGCCGGGCTACTCGAAGCGAAGCACGCCAAAGCGACTCGGGTCCTTCCCAACCCCGATTCCATCGTGGAAACGTAGCCACCCGTCGCGACCCTCGCCGTCGTCCTCGTTGACGATGAGCGCGAAGCCCGCAAGGTCTCCCTTGTGGGGAGTCGTCGCACCGAGCTCACTCCAAGGTATGGACGCCTCGTAGGTTGTGAGGTTCGCCTGGCGGTCGGTCTTGAGGCGGATGCCCGCCGCGGGGCCTTCCTTCGTGAGCCAGCGGTAGACCTCGTCGCCGGTGTCGGTGCGTGTCAGCCCGATCTCGGTGAAGGGCAGTGACTTGCCGTCCTGACGGGCCTGCCGGGCTCGAAGGCCGCCGTCGAAGGCAAGCTGGACATTGTCGGACTGCCAGACCTCGACACCGTGCTGATTCTGCACGTGTTTGTCGTCGGTGACGCAGACCCGCACGTGCAGGGCCTGGTCATCCCACAGGAGTTGCAGGGTTGCGGAGAGGTCCTCGGGGCCTTTCCAGCCGCCCTCGCGGAGGGGATAGAAGTCCTCGCTCTTTTGGCCCAGGGCCACCGAGGGGACGGTGTTCCAGACGCCCGGGGCGATCTGGCCCTCCGGGGTCGCTGGAGCGTAGGGAACAGGCCAGAGACCAACCTCGAAGTGGTGCTTGAGGACCAGCCAGTCACCGACGCGCACCGTCACCTCGAGAGGCGCAACACTTTCGCCCCTGGCTGCGGGGAAGGTGACGGTGGCAGGCAGCGAGATGGTCTTGAGGCCACGGGCCAGAGGCTTGCGGGTATCACGGGCAAGGGTCGCGCCGGCGCTGGTGTCGACGCTGACTTGCAGGACGTCCCAGGGGAGGTCGCGGTTGTTGGTGATGCGGACCGGCACGCCGAGTGTGCCACCCGGCCCGGCTCCAGGCACGCCCAGAGTGATGAGGTAGGGATCGACGATCTGAAGGCCGACGGCGGCCGAGGCCTGCTCGCGACCGGCGCTGTCGAAGAAGCGGGCGATCACCTTGCCCGTTGCGGGCTCGGCGTCCTTGCGGACACGGAAGCGGAACACGCCGGGCAGTCGCTCACTGGCGACGAGTTCGCGCAGGGGCAAGCTGGGATCAGCGGTTAGCTGGACCTTCATGCCCGCGGGGACCGTGGCGCGGAGTTCACTGCGCTCGCCTGGTGCGAGAGGGATTGACGGCCCCGTCAGATCAAAAGGGCCCTGGGCCACCTTCACCCCGCGCAGGTCACCGGTGATGAAGACCGGCATGTCGGTAAGCGCCAGGGTCAAGGTCTCGTTCACCAGGGTCCGCGTCTCGCGGCGTGCGTCGGCCCAGGTGAGATTGGCAGTCGGCGTCCCGAGCTTCAACGAGAGGGTCCCGGCCTGCCCGGCACACCAGGCCACGAGCACCGGCTTGCCGTCCTTCTCGAACTCGTAGCAGTAGCGGCGGTCCTTCTCGTCGGTGGGGAGCAATCGCCGCTTGAAGGCAGCGTTGGTCAGGTGCTCAGTGAGCATCTTGGCGGCGATGTAGTTTTGCTTGGGCGTGAAGCTCTGCCAACGGATCAGGCCGAAGTTGTGCTCGTTGTACTTCTCGTCGAAGCCGTCATTTTGGAAGTCGTACCAGATGACGCGCTCGACGAAGGGCAGCGACAGGGCCTGCACGTTCATTCGGATCAGGTAGTTGCCCGAGACCTCCTCGGTGACACCCCGAGGGTCCTTCTGCGTCGGCCAGCCGATCTCGGTGAGCCACAGCTTCTTGCTGCCGCCGCCGTAGCGTGCCATGAGCTCGTGGGCGCGGGTGACCTCGGCGACGAAGTTGCTGTCCTCGGGCGAACGGGGATATCGATAGGGATGGATGGACAGGGCGTCCATGTAGTCCATGCCACCGCGCTTGAGGACCTCCTCGATGTAGCGCAGGTCGGTGCCTGCGGTGCAGACGCCGACCACGGTGCAGGTCGGATCGGCCTTCTTGGCGGCCTCGTAAGCGATCTTGAGGAGACGGGTGTAGGCCTCGGGATCGGGCTTTGGCTTCCAGAAGCCGATGTTGGGCTCGTTGTAGACTTCCCAGTGTTGGCACAGGTCCTTGAAGTGCGAGACGAGGCCGAAGCAGTACTTGCCGAAGGCCTCCTGGGCCTCGGCGCTGGTGGGCGAGAGTCCCTCATCGTAGAGGCGATTGCCGTAGTCGAAAACGATGAAGGGTGTGACGCCGTGCTTGACGGCTTCCTGCATGTACTGGTCATACCACTCGGGCACGGCGAACTCGCCCTTCGTGGTCTCGCAGACTCCCCAGGAGATCTCGTCGCGCAGCCACTTGATGCCGGCCTTGGAGAGCAGGTCGAAGGAGCGGGGCAGATCACCCTTGTGCTGGCCAAAGTGCGTATTGGCACCATAGAAACTGGCGGGATTGAGGGCCATGTCGGCCGGATGTGCGAGACGGGCGAAGCTGGTGGTGGTCTCGCGGCTATCGTCGCCGATCTGCACGCGAGCGGCCACGGTGGCGAGCCCCTCGAAGCCGGCAGGCATCGTGAGCGGGAGACGCTGGGAAGCGCCCGGTGCCAGGTTGAGCTTGACCGGCTGGTCGAGCAGGAGGCGGCCCTGCGGCCCGGTGACCTTGAGGTCGAGGTTCGCCTCTACCCTCTCCCCCGTGCTCAGATTGCGCGCGACCAGGGCGGGAGGCTCCGCGGCATCGCTGCCCCAGTAGATCGCGCCGAAGGGCTTCGCCTCCAGATCGATCGAGACCAACTGCGTCGGGGCCAACTCGGCGACATAGGAGATGTCGTCGAAGTAGAGGACGCCCTTGGAGGGCCTCTTCTCCGAGTCGAGGAGAATGCATTCGAGCTCCATCGGCAAGTCGACCTTGCCGTCGGCATTGCCGCCCCAGCTTACCGCAGGCTTCGCAAGGGAAGCAGTCATCTGCCGCCAGCCCTTCCAGTCCACGGTGCCGATGTTGTACTGGAAGATCTCGCCCGTATTGTCACGCAGGCGCAGGCGCAGGACGTTGCCGACGCCGTCACCATAGACCCAGACCGAGAACTCGGTCGGAGTGCCAAGGAAGGTCAGGGGCGTGCCGACGCCGACGTACTGGCGGCCGCCCTGGAGCACCACAAAGGTGTAGTCGAGCTTGACGGAAGTCTTGCCGCTGTGGGCCTGCTCGCCAGACAAGGTGACCTGGGACAACTCATTGACGTTCTCGCCAGTGCGGGCAAGGCGAGGTGAGTTCTCGAAGTCGGTGAGGGACAGGTGCGCGGTCGCAGCCTGCGAACAACCTGCGGTTATGGCCAGGGCGAGCACGGCCATGCAGAGGGTTGTGAAGCGTCTGCTCATCAGAAGTGGCCTCCTGAACCAGGCAAGAAGAGGGATGGGCTCAGCTCGTGACCGGCAGAAGCTGTCCGTCCTTGTAGAGAGCGACAGTGGGCGGCACGACAGGATTGCGGCGAGTCAGGGCGGCAGCCTCCGCGGGCAGTCCGCCGCCATCGGGCAGCAGCTTGACGGCCGGTCGCTCCTGGCCGACGAACTTGACGGCACCGTAGGCGAGTGGATATAGGGAACCCGTGACGTTGCCGTAGCCGCTATCGCGCCCGTGGCCTGAGGCAACTGCAGCAACCGATCGTCCGGAGCAACCGTGCAGGCGTCCATCGGTGAGCGCCGGCCGGGCGAGACGGAGTCGGGATGCTGCCAGGTTGAGGGCACGAGCGGCGTAGGCATCGCTGCCGCTGATCTGGTAGGCCAGCATGAGAGCAGAGGGCGAAGGCGATTCCTCGGGTCGCAGGAGGCCGTCGTCTTCACGGTAGGCCCAGCGGATCATGTCGGAGCGCTTGCCGATTCCGCGCACCGGGCCCTCGGCCGGTTCCTCGAGCATCATCACGAGCTTCCCGGAATCCTCCTGCGAGACACCGGCCAGGGCTGTTCCGACCTGGGCGTCGAAGCTGGTGTCGGCACTCTCAAGGCGGTAGCGCTGCAGCAAGACACCCGGCGGATTGGAGTAAGGATCGGCGATGTCCTCCACGAGCGGAGCGCAGAGGACTCGAGCGGCATTTGCGAAGAGAGCGTCGCCGGTGAGCTGGTACAGGTCCAGGAAGACGTCGATCGCACCGGCGGCGACGAAGGGCTCGATGAGCCCAAGGCGACCGCTGCCGGCGTGTTGGCTTCCCCTGGCGGTTTCGATCAGGGGATGGGAGACGGAGGGCGTGCCCTGGAAGCGGACATTGGGCGGCTCGTCCTCGGCCTCGACGATCGCGCCGGCCCAGCGAGTGACCCAGCGGCGGCTGAGGTCGAGGTAGCGGTCGTCCTCGGAGATCAGGTAGGCGCCCAGGGCAAGCTGAATCAGGCGGAAGTGGTCGGCGACCTCGAAGCCCTCGTCCTGCGTCTCGCAAGTACCCAGATGCCAGCCCAGGAAGCGGTCGCTATCCCAGTCGTACCAGGCGGGTATGCCGGGGACCCAGTTGCCCAGATGCTCGGCGGCATCGAGGATCAGCTCTGCGGTCTGGTCGTCGGGATCTACATGCCACAGGCGCAGGAGGAAGGTGGTGAAGATCTCGGTCTGGTGGTGAACCTCGCCCCGGGGTGCGAAACCGTGGACGAAGTGGTCCTGCGCCCAGCGCGCAAACTCTCCGCGCAGGTAGCGGGCGAAATCGAGGATCGCCGGGTCGCGGGTGAGCTGGTAATGGCACAGGAAGGAGGCGGCAAAGGCGCCTTCGTCGTGGATGCCCAGGTAGGGCACCCGCGAGTGTACGGGAAGGCTTGCGGCGATCCACTCGTCCATTTCGTGGCGCAGACTGATGAAGCTGCGTATCCATGCAGGTTGCGCAACGCCCTGCGGGGCGTCTGTAGGCATCGGCGTCCTCCCGGGGAAAGGCGGCAAGCTGTGCGACAAGACCCGACTGCTATTTCGCAGCAACCGGGGAGGAAACCTCCTGGCGGGCAGGGCAAGCGAAAGGGGACAGGCCTCCGGCGGAGGTACCTGTCCCCTATCCTGGTCTGGGTTGTCTGCGTCTGTTGCGTCTAGTAGGAGCGCTGGTACTGCACGATGAGCTCGTCGGCGGTCTTGTCGCCGACCTCGCCGTCACAGTACTCGAGGGTCACGTCATCCTGCGGAGTGAGGCTGTACTTGTAGCCGAGGTGGAGACCCTTGTAGTCGTCGTTGGCGGCGGCGTCGTTCGGGTCGAAGCGCTCGTAGCGGGTGTAGGCGACGCCGGGATGGCCCTTGAAGTGGTAGCTGGCCTGTCCGTACCAGCCGTCGCGATCGGTACCGAGCCATTCGCCGTCGATCCACTCGCCCTGGAAGCCCCAGCCGTCGATCAGCATATTGGGATAGGCGCGGAAGTTGAGACCGAAGGCCTTGCGTGGCTCAGTGACGTTCGAGCCGCCGGTGAGTGTGCGGGTGTACTTGCCGTCGAGCCAGCTTGCGCCGAACTGGCCCCAGTTGGTGAAGTACTCTGCATCGATACCCACGTTCTTGTTGTCGTTCTTGTCGGTCTTCTCGAACTGGCCATTGTGGACGGTGAAGTCGACACGCAGGCCGGGGTTGTTGGGGATGGGAACTGTGAGATGGGGCTTGGGCCGCGTGTCGTACATGAGCCAGACGCCGAGGTCGGAGGGACCATAGGCGTAGAGGCCGGCGAGGCCCAGCGTCAAGTTGCCCTCGGAGACCAGGGACCGCTCCATTGGCAGCCGTACGGCGGAACTCTCGGCGGTATCAAGGCCAAACAGGGTGGGGACCAGGCCCATGCGTATGTTGAACTCGGGCTTGGGCCGGTAGTCGACGAACAGGTTCTCCCAGTCGGCGTTCGCGCCCTCGCGGAAGTCGGCGCCGGCACCGGCGTAGGTGGCTACGAGCTGACCCTTCTCGTAGCTGGCGATGAGATTCATATAGTAGCGGCGGACGCCGAAGTCGTCGAGCTCAGCGGAAGTGCTCTTGTAGTCGCGAGCCCAGTAGCGCGTCTGCATGTAGCCGTTGATGCGGATGTTGTCGTACCAGTTCTTCTTCGCCGGCGCGGCGGACGTCTTCTCGACCTTCTCGACCCGACTTTGTAGTGCGGCTAGCTCGGTGGCGAACTCGTCTTGGAGCTTTTGGAGCGCCTCGTCGTACTTGGCCTTAAGGGCCTTGGCCTCGGGGCTGAGCTTCGACTCGTCGATGTCGGTGGTGCCGGCTGCAAAGGCGCTGCAGGCAAAAACAACCGCCACCACGAAGGTCATCAGAGCTCTCATCGCATCGTCCTCCTGTTGGCAGAATCCGTCCGCTTCTCCCTAGGGCAGTATGCAAAAGGGCGTACGCACAAATGCGTACGCCCCTGAAGCCACGTCTCCACGTGGGTCTCCGAGGCACTCCTGCCTCGGAGCACGGGGTGAGATCAGTTGGCTTGAGTGAAGGATCACACGACCGGCGAACTCTTCCCCGGCGTGTCCCTGCGGCCTATTCCGCGCCGGTCGAAGTGTACCTTCTGCTATCGGTCGGTTACTTCACTGCCTTAAGGCCCTCGTCGGTCACCTCAAAGAAGACCATCTCGTCGGCGCATCGATGTCCGCGATTCTTCAGGCAGAAGGCGGCCCTGCGAACCCTCGGTCCGTCCATGAGGCGGCCCAGCAGGAGGATCGTGGTGGCATTGGTGGTCAGGTCGTCCTCCTGGGTCTGCGCGCGGATCAGGTCCTCGATGTCGACCTCGCGAGTGGTCTGCAGGAACAGGCTGGCGAGGTCTTCGTTCGGGTAGGGATGAGCGGCCACAGCGTCCTTGACCTCGAGCCACTTGCCGCGGAACAGGTCGCGGGCGACCAGGTCATGACGCTTGTGGAGGATGCGGTGCAGGATGTACTCGAAGAGCTCGATCTGGATGGAATCGCCGGCGACCTCGAAGGGCTCGATACCATCCACCACGAGCCGCCGGACGCCATGGACGAAGTGGTAGTACAGGTAGGCGACGACGGACTGGAGCTTCTCGTTGAGCGTGCGCTTCCAGGCCCGCCACTCCTCCTCGGTCATGTTGTCGCGGACGACACGGCGGCCGGAGTAGTTGAAGCTGGTGAAGTAGTCAACGCGGGAGAAGTGGCCGTTCCAGAAGTTGTCGAGCGGCAACTCGCCCGAGGTGAGTTCCCAATCGAAGAGCCGGCGGGCATACTCGAGGTGCTGCTGGGAATCGCCGCGGGAGGCCAGGTCCATGACGATGCCGCGCTCGCCCTCCTGCATGCGCCCGGCGTTGAGGAAGGCAAGCCCCAGTTGCGTCTTGCCGACACCGGTGGCGCCTCGTACGACGACGTGGCTGCCCGGCTGGACGCCTCCGCCCAGCATATCATCGATGAAGTCAATACCTGTGGAATACAGTTCCGACACCCGAACATCAACCTCCAAAGCCAGGACCGACAGGGGCCCAGACGCCCAGTACGCGTCAGTCTAGCCCCGTCGAGGAAGACGCAGCTCAAGCGGCCACGACTTCCTCAGCGGGCAGTCACATCATGACAATCCGAAAGGCAGCGACCACGTGCAGCCCAAGCAGGATCAGGACCGCCAGCACGGCAAGACGGTGAGCCCAGGCCAGCAGGGCATAGTGGCCCTGCAAGAACCCCGGAGTGAAGCGCCGCATCAGGCCGGTGACCAGCACCAGCACAAGGGCCAGGGCTATCAGGCGAGCCGGGTCAAGCTCGAACTCGACCGACCCGGCCTGGACTGCACGACCGGCAACGTGCCCGAGGGCAAAGGCAATCGCCAGACCGCCGCCGAGTATGTGCAGGTTGCGGACCTTGCCTCGGAGGGACAAGCGTCCGCCCCGGCGGAAGGCCAGCAACAGGTACAGCCCCACGGCCAGGGCTACAAGGATCAGAAAGCCGCCGACAAGGCCGATCCAATGCACCGCGTCGAGCCAGGGTCCGCCAGTCATGGCAGCACTCCTTCGGCCCGGCGAAGGGTCACGGCCGTCGGCGGCTGGTCAACTCGAAGGGCCTACCCACACCAGCGCATGATGCCCAGGGCAAGCGCCTTGGCGCCGTCGATGACCTCCGAGAACTTGATCTTCTCGCCGGACCCGTGGGCCTCTCGAATGTCCGAGGGGCCGTAGACGATGGTCGGGATGCCCGCTTCCTTGACGTACAGCGCGGCGTCGCAGCTTACGTTCCAGCCGTAGACCTCGCTCTTGCGCCCCGAGTCGAGAACGGCCTGGTGCAAGGTCGTGACGACGGGATGATTCGGGTCGATCTGGTACGCGTCCTTCTTGAGCTTCGGATAGGACAGCTCGAAGTGGGTCTTGAGCCACTCATCCTCGGTGCGCAGGACGGCGGCCTCGAACTCGGCACGGACCTCACCGAGGCTCTTGTTCGGCAGGAAGCCGATGCCGCCCTCGAGCACACATTCGTCGGGGACCTTGGAGGGCCACTGGCCGGCGTTGATCATGCCGAGGCAGACCTGCACCGGGTTCTCGTAGCGGTCGAAGAGGGGATTGCCCTTGCTGGCGGCGATGAGCTCGTTCTCATAGACCAGCATCCACTTGATGGCTTCCATCATCTTCTCGATGGCGTTGACTCCGTCATGACGGCGACCCATGTGGGTGGAGATGCCGGTGGTCTTGGCCCGGAACCAGACGGCGCCACGGTTCGCCGGGAAGACGTTGAGGTCGGTGGCCTCGCAGACGATGCAGGCATCGGCCTTCGCGCCTTGGCGGATCAGGGAGAGGGCGCCGTTGCCGCCCGGCTCTTCCTCGATGACCAACTGCAGCTCGAGCCTGCCTGCAGGAAGGTAGCCGTTTTCCTTGAGGGCCTTGAGGGCCAGCAGGGCCATGACGATCGGGCCCTTGCAGTCGGTGGCGCCGCGTCCGGTGACGTACTCGCCATCCCAACCGGGTTCGTAGCCGCCCCAGTCATCACCGGGGACAACGTCCATATGGCTCTGGACGATGAGGCTGTGCCCGTCGCCCTGGCCGCCCTGGACGCTGACGATGTTGTGGCGTCCCTTGTAGGAGCACTCCATCTCGTTGTGCATGTACAGGGGATCGTCGAAGATCGCGTCGGAGATCTCGCGCAACTCGGAGGGGATGCCGAAGCTGTCCAGAAGGCCCTTGGTGTAAGCGACCATTTCCTGCTCGTTCCCCTGGGTGCTGGGGAAGCGGATCATCTGGGTGAGCCATTTCCGGGCATCCGTCGCCTGGGACTCGATGGACTTGACCACGGCATCATAGGGGATTGGGGTAGACACCTGCGTCACTCCTCAGGGGATTGTAGGCGGACCGGGCGAAGCCGCAGGTCCGCAGGTAAGCTGGTAGTGAGATGGGCTGGTGATGTCAGGAAAGGCCGGCCGTCAGGACCTGTGCCCCGGCGGTAGAGACTGCTGCGATGCGACCCTCGCAGGTGACACCAAGGCCACGCAAGGTGGTGAGCATGGCAGTGAGGACTGCGTCGGCGTCGGCAGTGGCGAAGGCGATCAGAGTCGGGCCGGATCCGCTGAGGGCTGCCGCATGAGCACCAGCCGCCCGGGCAGCCGCTACGCAGTCGGCCATTCCCTTGACCAGTGGCGCGCGGTAAGGCTCGTGGAGCCGGTCCTTCATCGCCTGGCCCAGAAGCTGCATGTCGCCGGCTATCAGGGCGGCAAGAACGGCTGTCGAATGGCAAGTGTTGAAGACGCCGTCGGCGTGCGGAATGCTCTCGGGCATGACCTTGCGAGCTGCCTCGGTGCTGACCTCGTAGGCGGGAATTGCGAGACAGGCCTGGAGCCCGGCAGGCGGGTCAAAGCGGGCGACGCCAAGGCCCTCTTCGTCGGTGCAGCAAACGGTGAGCCCGCCGAGGAGCGCCGGGGCCACATTGTCGGGGTGGCCCTCGATGGACACGGCGATATCCAGCAACTCGCGATCGCTAAGGCCGGCCTGAAGCAGGTGGTTTGCGGCGACCAGCCCGCCGATGATGGCGGCACTGCTTGACCCCATACCGCGCGCGAGCGGGATGTCGTTGTGCTGGCGCAGCGCCCAGCCGCGGACTTGCTTGCCCGCTGCCTCGGCCACTCTCGCAGCACTGCGCAGAACGAGGTTGCGGTCATTGCGAGCAAGACGCTCGGCGCCGCAGCCGGTGACTTCTACGGTGGTGCTGTCGGCGAGACCAAGCTCGAGGGAGTTGTGGACGTCGAGGGCCATGCCGAGGCAGTCGAAACCCGGCCCCAGGTTGGCGGTGGTGGCAGGCACACGGACGCTAACGGTGGTTGGTTTTGGCATGAAATCACGTGAGGAAGGCGCGAAGCTGTTCGCTGAGGGGACGGGAACCGGGAGCCGACGGATCAAGCCATGAGCAGACACTGGCCCGAGACCACGTCAAGACCGTGTTCCTCGGCCAGCTTGATGGCGTCCTGGTTCTCCGATCCCGGTTGCATCCAGACGCGCGGGATACCGAACTTGATGCAGTCCTTTACGATGGCGAGTGTGGCCTCGGGCGGCGTAACGGTGACGACGCCTCCGACCATTTCGGGCAGCTCCCTAACCCCGGCGTAGATGGGTTCGCCATCGATCACGCCACCCTTGGGGTTGAGGGCGTAGACCTGGACGCTCTTGGCCCGCAGATGCCGCCAGACCTTGACGCCATAGCCGCCGCCACTATGAGAAACGCCGGCCACCGCCAGAGCTTCTTGTTCCAGGAAGTCCTCGACGATTGTCATTCAGCCTCTCCTCCAGCACGACCGACACAAGCGGGCGTCTGATCGAGACCGGGGCAGTCAGTTCCCCTGGTCAGTGCTCTCCAGGTAGACGCGCGGCAGGCGGGTGCTCATCCGCGAGCAGATCTCCTGGACGATGGTATCGGCATGCTCGGCCAGTTCGCCCGCGGTGATCACGTCCTGGCCCTGCCGTCCCATCAGTACGACTTCATCGCCGACCTGCACGTCTCCGAGACAGCCGGTACTGACGACAAGGCAGTCCATGGAGATGCGGCCCACTACCGGGCAGCGCTGTCCGTGGATCAGCACTTCGGCCTTGTTGCTCAGCGCCCGGGGATAGCCGTCGCCATAGCCCAGCGGGACGATGGCAGTGGTGGTATCCTCCGGCGCGACGTAGGTGCGGAAGTAGCCGACACTCTCGCCCTTGTGGATATGCTTGGTGAAAACCACGCGTGCTTTGAGGCTCATCACCTGACGCGCACCGGGATAGTACTCCCCGCTGCCGCGCGACGCAATGCCGAAGAGCAGTGCACCGGGGCGAACCGCATCGAGATGTGAATCGGGATGACGCAGGATTCCACCGCTGTTCGCGAGGTGGTGCATGGGGATTCGGAAGCCGAGGACCTTCTCCAGCTTCGGCACGGCCTCGACGAAGATCTCGCGCTGGCCGTTGGTGTAGTCGCAGTCCGCGGTGGAGCAGGCGAAGTGGCTGAAGACGCCGTTGATAGCGAGGCCGGGCAGCTCGCGCAAGGCGGCACCGAAGGTCTCGACGTCCTCGCGGCGCACTCCGTGGCGTCCCATTCCGCTGTCGATCTTGAGGTGGCAGAGGCCGGGCCGACCGGCCTTGGCGGCAGCGGCAGACAGCGCCCGGGCAAACTCGAGGTTGCCGACGGCGGCATGGATTCCGTGCTCGACGTAGAGCGGGGCTTCCTCAGGATCAGCGGCACCGAGGACGAGGACCGGGGCGTCGATGCCTGCTTCGCGCAGTTCGAGGCCCTCCTGGATCAGGGCGACGGCCGCCATGCAGCAACCGTTAGCCAGCGCATGGCGGGCTACTGCGACGGCGCCATGCCCGTAGGCGTTGCATTTCGAGATCGCGATGATACCAGTTTGCGGTCCGACGATTTTGCGGATTTCCTTGAGGTTGTGGCTAAGGGCGCTGAGGTCGATTTCGAGCCAAGCAGAACGCAAGGCGAGTCATCTCCAAGTGGATGGGGGCAGAGAGAGGATCAGCTGCGTGAATCAGCGCGGGGGGGTGCTTCGTCGCCCCGTGAGCCTACTTCCCGGAACCCAACCCATGTGTCCGTCCCTCACAGACACCCAATCACAGGCGACGTCCAGGACGCCAACAAAAGCAACGCGGCGGGAGGAGGTCATGCCCCGCCGCGCAAACCGTCCAGAGGACAAGGGGGATTGTATTGCGGGCCGAATCGCGAGTCAAGGGCGTGTTGGGCCCTTGTCTGACTGCGAGTGGGAGCTGGTGCTCTGCAGGTAATGCAGGACGACCCGCGTGACGACCGCTCCGCCGATGCTGATCAGCCCCGCCCAGAGCACAGCATGCCAGTAGAGCTGCTGCTGGAACATCCGGTTGGTCACGTACCAGAGGGTCACGACGCCCATGGCTCCCAGGGCGAGGGTCGTGGCGCACCAGCCGGCCACAGGCTGGTCCCAACGGAGGCCGCCGTAGAGACTGGTCGGTGGCGCTCCGAGGGTGAAGTCGCGCTCGGAGTTCTCTGCCGGCCTCGCGAGCCAGGCGGCCAACCGCTCACAGAGCGCGAGAGTCTGCGCGTCGGCGGCCTTCAGTGAAGGGCCTTCTCGCACGCTCAAAGTGAAGGCCCGGGCGGCCTCGCGGGGTTCATGCCAGCGCACGATGACTCGTCGGGAGTTCAGTGGAGGCGTCATCTCGATCTGCTCGATGAGCTCCTTGTGGAGGGACCAATGGAACTGGTCGCCGAAGCAGACCAGGGTGTCGTTGACGACGCACAGGTAGCCCACGTCCAGGTCGGTATCGCCCTCCCAGGTGAAAACCATATCGCCGGGCGCGAAGCCCACGAAGGTGGGAGAGGTCTCGCCGGTCTGGCGCAGGCACTCCTCACGCTGCAACCGCATCTGGCGACGCAGCCACCCGTTGCCGACAAGGGCGAGGCGGCCCTGCGCCCAGGCCGTGAGCAAGAGGGAGAGAGCCAGACAGCCCACAGCGACGACGGCCGCCACGACCCCTCGCGGGTCGGGGAGCAGGTAGCTCACCACCAGAAGACCCAGGGCAAAGGGCAGGGTCGAAGCCAGGATCAGCCCGGCACCGGCCAGGAAACGCGTGCGATTGCGAAAGGTGGAAGAGAACAGGGTCTCGGCTCTTTCAGACATGAAAACAGATGGCCTTCCCGAACCAGATACTTACACCAAGGGCTCCGTGCGCCTCGGCTCGCACGGGAGAAGGCTCCTCTCGCGGCGAGACACGGCACACGTGCTGCACCCTTCATCCTACTCCTCTCCAACCCCTTTGGGGAAGACCGGGTTCCATGCGGCGACGGCACCTCACCCCCGTCTCGCTGTCGCTCGACTCCCCCTTGTATGATGCGCAAGGGCGTGGGAGGATGGGTCATTCCCCACGGTGTGTGGGGGAGCCCGTCTGCCCCCCTGGCCAGGGGGGCAGACGGCG
>JBDKVB010000084.1 GCA_039679385.1 Armatimonadia bacterium
AGTAGGTCGTCTCGCCGTTCTTCGTCAGCCTCGTAGTGCCCTACTGCCCCGCTGGCGAGGGAGCGGCGTCGCCTTGCGGCCCCTCGGCCGGACCCGTATCAACCTGAGGCTTCGCCAGCGACCAGACCTCATGGTCTCCCGAGCCGTCCGTTCTGACGACCCTCAGCGCGGCCCGGGTGTTGTCCTGCGTAAGGTAAGCGATCTCGGAGTCGCCCAGGAAGGCCAGCGCTATCTGGTCAGTGCCGCGAGCAAGGACCCGCTCTGATCCATCGGAGAGGCGCACAAGGCAGAGGGCGTCAGGAACAGGGCCTGTCGGCATACTGGCAGACGGCTCCCCTGTCCCCTCGGCCGAGGGCGGACCTGTAACCCGGGTGTAGGCTACGAGGTCACCTTGCGGCGTGGACCAAGCAAGGGGGCCTCCGATACGCCCCGTGGCGCACACCTTGACGTTCCCGGTCGAAGTGTCGAGGACTCCCAGGCTCTGGTCACGTGGTCCGCCCGCAAGTTGCTCGGCGGTCGACCACAGCACCAGCAGCCAGTCGGGGTGGCGTTGCGAGAAGGGGTAGACCACGGGTGGTGTGCCGCCGCTGGTATCCCAGACCTGCTTGGCGTCAGAGCCGTCGAGGCCGAGGCGGTAGACTGAAGGCTGTCCGGTCTTGGCGTTGGTGCCCACTCCGAAGAGGTCTCCCCCGTAGCTCCACGCCAGGTACTCGATACGGGCAGGGGGGCGGAACCACTGCGGCCCTTTGCCGGTACGCAAGTCCAGGAGCCCGAGGCGCTGCTCCGGATCTCGCGGATCGGGGTACAGGGCCACGACCGGCTCCGCTGGGCTTGCGGAGGCATCCGCGCCATAGCCGGTGTAGACGACACGATCCGGGCCCTGGGGAGGCACCAGGGCGATTGTCCTGATGGGTGAGCTATTCGAGCCACTGCTCAGCAGTAGAGCACTGCCACTCCCAGCAAAGTGGGGAAAACAGAAGCAACGCTCCGGGCGCAGGACGCGCACGGTACCTTGGGAGTACTCGTACAAGGGGCTCAGCTCGGCCATGCCCTGCAACTGGAATACCATGCGAACCGGCGGGCGTGAAGCCGCTACGGAGACGCCCCAGTATGTCTGTGCCCATGCTATCGTTGCAGGCGGTGGGACCGGCCCTTCGGAATGAGGTCTCGGCTCACATCCCTGAAGGACCAGCACCGCCGCCACGACCAGGAGCAGGCACGACGCTTGGTCTATCCTGTGACGCGGCTGCACCACGGATCATCCCTTCTGTGACGGGCCGAAGCAGAGCTGAAGGCGTCGGCGCCGCGCCACGACTGCCTGGATACGTACGCAGACTGCCGGTCGGGGTCGCAATCCCCGTCAGCGGAGGAGCCATGCCCCGACGTCCTGCTCACCGCATGTGCAATAGGTAGGACCGCGCACCTCTGAGACCATCGCCGTCCGCAGCCCCACGCTCTCGCAGGTCCAGGGGGGCCTTGCCTCGCTCTCAACGCCGTTCCCGTTCCTTCGAACGTGCATCTTCCTCACGCCGCAGGGCGGCCGCCGCAACCAGGTACCGCCGCATCACGACCGTCAGAGAGAAGGGCACCAGCAAGAGGCACATCGTCCCCGCACAGCCGAGGACCCAGGGCAGCCCCGCCATAGACGCAGCACCGCTCTGCGCGACCGGGGCCAGCAGGAATCCGATGGCGGCGGGAGGCAAGATCAGCCAGAGCATGGCGAGTCTGAGCCAGACAAGCACACATAGCCACGCGTTCCGGGCCAGCTCACGGACGTTGGGTGACTCGTGTCGCTTCGGCAGGTGGATGCCCGTGCGGTCGCATATCTGCCGAATCGCCTGCTGGCCCTCTACTGTCAGCGTCTCCGAGACTGTCAGCCACCGGTCCCACAGGGGCCCCGTCGTCAGCCAGAAGGCGACACCGTCGGTGAAGGGACGCCCACCGAGGTAACTCAGTGGCCCCGCTGCAAACGAGCGGTGGTCAGCCCGGTCAAACACGTCCGGGTTGGTCCACACTTTGGCGCTGTCGAAGCGCTCCCAGGAGATCCGGCGCAGCCCCCCAAGGGTTAGTGCCCACACACCGTCCTGGGATACCCGCAGGCCGAACGCGAACGGACGCGCCACCAGGCATAGGGAGAGGAAGATCAGCACGAAAGGGACCGTTTGAGGCCAGCAGGCTGAGGCCATGAGTGAGATCCGCACAACGGTTAGCAGTATGCCCGTTGGGAACGCCACACAGGCAAGGAGCATTGCCCAGCCGGTGGTGCTCGGCGGGTACGTGTGCATCGTCTCTACTGCCCCTCCTCCGTGCTTGGATATCGGTCTGTCTCCCTTCGCGCATCGTCTCACGAACCTCTCGCCGGAGTCCTGGGGCAGTCAATCGGCTGCTCAGCGAATGCGCATCGGTTTCTAGGGCACCGTGGGATCGTAGTTCTCACTTGGTGTAGTCAGTTTGAGATCCCTCTCCGCCTGTTCTGCGTACGGGTCAGCCTTCGGCAGCCAATCCACAAGGGACGAGACCTCTCTCAGAAGGCTGAGGTGCGTCCTGCTGACAGCTGCCAGTCCTCGCCCATCTGGCGCCCACCAGAACTGCTCGACCGGCTCTGGAAAGGGGTTCTGCACGTACGTGTGCGCCCCATGCTGCGTCCCGATGAACACTCCCGCCCCGTCGGGCCCAACTGTCGCCTGCGCCAGCAGCAACGCCGGGGCCGACCAAGGCCTCGCCTTCGCAGCTCAACGTCGATGGTCTTGTTCGGTCCCTCGAAGGTCGGGGCGGACACGTCCCTGAGTTCCACCCACAGCTCCTCAGCGGTGAGGACGATCGGCGGCGAGGCGAACAAGCCGATCCGAACCTCTCGCGTCTCCCCGCTGTAGGTCAGGTCCGTGATCCTGTCCGCAGGCACCTCCATGCTGATCGATGCCGATAGCGCGGACCGCACGACCAGCACGGACTGCACCTGCGCGTGCTCTCTCCCTGCCAAGGGCCAGACCATGTGGTGCGGGCGTGTAGTCTCGGTCAGCCGCCAGACACAGAAGCTCGCTTCGCGTGATGCTGGATTGTGGAGAATGCCGTCCTCCTCCAACAGAGCGTCGTGCAGAAGTGCGCCAATCTGCCTCAGGGCGTCCGCACTCCGAGCGATCAGGACGCATTCGTCGGGCGTACCGTTCCGCGACTCCATATCTGCACCGCTTTCATCTAGAAGGGCCACCAAGAGGGTACACGGAGGCGCCAGGACCACGGGCGTTTCCTGTTCAGCGTCCTGATGATGATCTGCCAATGCGGATAGTCGTGTGGCCCGCGGTGCGGGGCGTGGCGCTGGAAGTCGGCGATCCAAGGGCTGATATTGATGCCGCGTGTCGTTTTGAGCCAGGCCGCCAGTTCGCCGAACGCCCACTCGCCACCCACCAGCCAAGTGAGATACGCCGCGATCTCCGCAGGAATGGCCCCGGCCCGCATCGCCGGATCGCACCGATCGTACACCCCGGCATCAGCTGACGGATCCCAGAACGGGATCAGTAAGTCGCCGAACTGGAGGAATCCTTGCCATCCAGCATACCAAGTGTCGCCCTGCAGAAGGCGCCCAGGCCATGTGGTGTCCAGCCAGGGGGCCGGACTCACACGATCGGGTGCGGTGAGGGCAAGGCCGCCGGCATCGACCAACCCGGTAGGCGCGTCCCACACATACCGATATGCCCCGACGCCCTGCCTTGCGATCGGGTCCCTACTCCCAAACCTTCCCGTTCCAGCGTCGTACCATCGGTGCCACAGGAGCATCAGGTTCGGCAGGGGTTCGGTGAAATAGCCGTAGGCGCCGACGTACTGGTACGGAGTTGGCGTCGTGCCGCTGCTGTGCAGCGTGTTGC
>JBDKVB010000085.1 GCA_039679385.1 Armatimonadia bacterium
CTGACGCACGCGCTCCGGTCGGCGCTACTCGCAGGCCGGTGACCGTCAGGCGGCGCGACAACTCGGCCTTCAGGGCGCCCTCTGCGGTGAGGTCGTTGCCCTGCACCGTTACCTCCGCGTGGAGCCAGCCGGCATCCGCTCTGTGAGAGGATGCGCTCTTCGCTGGTAGAAGCGCTGCCGTGGCGACCCGGCCCTGCAGGTTCCGGGCGCTGACGACTAGGTGGCCCTGACCGGCGATCTCGTCGGTGTAGACCACACGCCCGTCAGAGAAGTCGACCACAGGCCGGATCGCGGTACCAGTTGACCCGCCACCCGATCGACCGCCGGTGCGCCACAGCCCCCGGAGGAGGCCGGCTACCCGCAGATCGCCGGAAGGCCTCCGGCGCAGGTCGGCGTCAAAGCCCCGCAGGGAACCCCCCCGCAAGGCGGCGTCAGCGTGTCCAGAGACCGCCTCAGCAAGGTCATAGTGGATCGTGGCGGAGTCTGCTGTGAGGATAGGGCGAGGCGTCCGCCAGGTACGGTCGTAAGCCTGCACCTTGGTCAGCGAAACGGAGGAGGAGAGATTGCCGGCAAGGTCGGCGCGGAGATCGACCTGCGGTGAGCGCAGTCCAAGCGACCCGCTGATGCGGCCGTTGCTGCCTCTGCGGGTCGTCGCTGTGCCCTGCAGGTTCCGCGCCCAGGCGATCACGGGGCCCACAGGAGCAGATCGGTCGGTGACCTGCACGTTCACGTCGGCGAGCCTCAGGGTCGCATCAGCAAGCGTGATTTTGGGAGCGCTCGGCCGCCCACCAGGGCTGCTTGGTCTGGACGCACCTGGCCCGACGACCGACCGGGCTAGACGAAGCAGGCGCCACTGACCATCGCGCTCCCGTGTCACCTCGGCCCTTGCGTTGCGCAGCGTCACACTTCGCACCCCGGCGAGGGCCTGCCCCGAGAAGAGTCGCCGTGGGTCGAAGCCAACCTGTCCAAAAGTCAGTCGGACGGTGTCACCGCCCGGCCCCGTTGTCAGGGCAGCATTCCGCACCCGCAGCGAGCCGGCCAGATCGGCGGTCAGGTCGGCGCGAAGCCGCAGAGCCGGTCCCCATCCGGTCAACTCGCCGCGCAAGTACCCGAGGCTGCCCAGGGCAAGCGCCCCGCGATCGCCACGACCCGCCACAGCCAGCCGCCGCAGATCCAGGTCCGCGGCGAAGCTGCGAAGGTACGCTTCGCCCACGCCGCCACGAGTGCCCAGATCGATGTAGCTGATCTCGGACCCGTCAAGCCGCAGACGAGGTAGACTCCGGGCGCCGAGTGACCGTCTGTGTCCGCTGCCCGCACTCACCAGGGCTGCCTGCAAGGGCCTGAGTGCCGCGAATCGGCCGTCGCGGTCCCGGACGAGACGCCCGTGGAGCCCGCGCAGGTCCACGAACTGCACGCTCCCCAGGGGGTCGGAGGCGAGGCGGCCACAATCGAGACCAAGTGCACCCCGGGTGGCACTGAGAACTTCACGGTTCCTCTGCGTTATGCGCAGGTCTGCAAGGTCCAGGTTTCTCCCGAGCTTGCCGCCGAACTCTCCGGTGACCGCGAGGTCTCCCAGGGAAGCGCTGAGGCCGCCGCTCACCGGGCCGACAGAGCTGCACCGAGGGTCATAGAGGGCTGCGAGATCGAGATCGCCGGCGCCCCGGGAGAGTTTCAGACGCAGTGGACCGCCCGGTGCCCGCAGGGCGTTCATGGCCAGGGCGACGCTGGCGTCCTTGAAGACGACCTCTCCGGTGAAAGGCCTCCCGGGGTCAGCTCTCTCGGTTGGGGCCACACTTCCGGCAGCCCTCGGCAGGCTCGCAGAGAGAAAGTCGGGGCGGTTGTTGGCGTCCAGGATCAGGTCGGCGGTGGGACGCTCCATCTCGACCCTCTGCACCGCCGCCAGACCCTCACCCGCAAACAGCCGAGGACCGTAGTATGCCCGGAGCAGACGGGCTGAGAGCAGGGGACGCCCGGCCAGCGTAGCCCAGGGGCTATGCAACTCAGCGAGGCGCCCGACCCTTCCGGCTAGCTGTGTGGCCGCCCGCAGGTCACCCCACTTCACGGTCAGGTCGGCGGAGTAGGAGCCCGTCCTGCGCCGCTGTTCACGCCGCATCTCCTGCTGAAGCCGCCCCAGGAGCACTTCCGCCTCCACCTTGGTGGCACTCAGAAGGAGCGGCTTGCCCTGGCGCTCCAGAGCGTAGTCGGCGTAGCGGGCGACCCCGTTGCTCACTTCGATTCGTAGCCTCGGCTGGGCCGCGCGAGACTGTGACCGAAACCAGCGGCTCACGTTGTGCAAGATGGGAAAGGACCCGTCCGCCGCGCGAGTCAGCTGAACCCGAGGGGCTGTGGCGAGGACACTGGACACTGCCGCACCAAGGGAAGCGTTGCGCACGAAGAGGTTATGAAGGTTGCACCCCACTTCGACCGACTGAGCGTCGAGACGATCGGAGAGGTTGTCGTCCTCGAAGGATAGGTTGCGCAGTGCAACCGAATAAGGCGTCACGCTGATTGTGGTGTCCAGCCGCTGCGGCCCGCACGCCACCCGAAGCTTGCCCGAGCAGGTAAAGGTCCCGGCGAACACCGGCTCACCCCGAAACATGCGCCCGAGACGCCCGACCCAGCAGATCAGATCGGCGCCGGCGAGCGTGCCCTGCAGTGGCTCACCGTCTGCGGAGAGAAGCGAGTGGTCCAGATACTGCACCGAAACGTCGTGTGCCTCCAGAAAAGCCCGTGGAAGAGTGCTGCCCTGACCGCCCTGAGAAGTGCGCGCGCCGGTGGGCATCACGATTGACCCATCAGCCCGGCGCTCAACCTGTACGCGCACTCCCTCAACCTCCACCCGCCGAACCGCACGGGCGACGGCACCGCGAAGCATGGCGCTGAGAGGGCTGAAGGACACCTCCACATACTCGGCGGAGACGAAGGCGCCGCGGCTGAGGACACCGTCGCGCGCGACGGCAAGACCATGGAGGGTGACCGAGGTGAGCAGCCCAGCCTCGACAGGACCGACGGCGACCTCACAGTCCAAACTGTGTGCCAACTCATGGGCAAGGAGAGCCTGCAAGCGCGGGGAGTGGAGCAGTCGGGAGCTGGCGTTCGCGAGGAACACGGCGAACGCTAACGAGGCACAGATCAGGATGATAAGGGCGCGCCTGGGTGTCACTGGACCAGAAAGGTGTCCTCGCGGCAGGGATGTGTGACCGAGTCGAGACTCGCGAGCCCGCGCCGGGCTGCGCTCTGAAAAGGCCCCGGGTACCTGGATCGCGACTGGTCCGAGCCTACTCGTTGAAGTTCAGCGCCAGCTTGCGGGAATCCTTCTGGATGGCCACGATTCCGCTGTTCCAATCAGACTGGAGGAAGGGGCTGTCGAAGACTTTCGGAGGGCGGAAGTCGTAGGCCTTGCCATCAACCTCGGGCATCCGCGAGTAGTCGGCGTAGAAGGTCAGCGTCTGCCCGTATCCACGGCTCTGGTACCGGATCACGTCGGCCTCGACCGTGAGAGCGTTCCCCACGATCTGTGCCTCGAAGGCAGCCTGGTCGGCGTAGTCGGACTGTCGCGCCACCTCCACCAATACGGGGCTGAGCTCGTCTTCGCAGACCAGCCACTCGCCGGGCGCCTCGTCGTAGTCTGCGGCTTTCTCCCAGTGGTACTTGCCGCGCACAACCCGGCACGCGGCGTAGGCTCGCGGAGCCTGGGCGAAGACCCAGCCGTCACGCTCGCTGCGCTTCAGGTCGGCGCTGAACCAGACCTTCCAGCCGACGGGGCCACGCTTGGCGGTCTTGAGCTTCTGGACGATCACAACACCGTTGCTCTGGACGGACCAGTGGGAATTGTAGGTCTTGTAGGTCGGCGAGCTCATCCCGCGGAAAACGAGACGAGAGTCGGGTGAGCCGCCGAAGATCACGCCCTCCCAGCGGTTCTGACTGCTGACGGCCGACCAGTCTTCGAAGGGTCGTGGCTGCACCATGCTGGTGCCCATCACGAAGTCGGGTGTCGAGTACGTGTAGCGAAGGATGCCGCCGAAGTCGGGATCGAGGACGTAGGTGTCCTGGGGTACTCCCTCCGGTCGGGGCTGCAGGTTCAGACCGGGCCGACGAGAGAGGCTGGAGTAAGTCCCGCGACCTGCGGCATCCAGAGCCAGGTCGACCACCACCAGCGGCGGCCGGTAGGTGCTGGTCAGCGGGCACATCATGGAGGGATGGCGGCTCTTCACGCCAAGCCCGAAGTAGGCCCAGCTCATGTCGAGGCCGTAGAAGGCCCTGGTAGTGCCGGAGCCGTGGTAGATGCGGTGTTTGCTCCCGCCATGCACGCCGTCGATCTGCTCCGTGGCCCACTCGGCCCAGAACAGGTCGATGAGGCTTCTCATCCGCTGCCGCAGGATGGGGTCGGCGGCGAAGTCCGCCATGTCATACCAGCCCTGCAGCGTGTACTTGTTGTAGCCGGAGAAGATCTCGACCAGC
This sequence comes from Armatimonadia bacterium, assembly GCA_039679385.1. Taxonomy (NCBI): domain Bacteria; kingdom Bacillati; phylum Armatimonadota; class Armatimonadia; species Armatimonadia bacterium. The sequence goes on from JBDKVB010000085.1 coordinate 4,462, forward strand.
ATCCCCTTGCCCGCACGCTCCCGGGCATAGCGCTTGTAGAACTCGTCCCAGGCTTGCGCCATCTGGGCAGGGCTCGTTCCGTCGTCGTACCGCCGGTCCTTGTAGCCCGGGGCCTCAGCGAGGATATGCGCCGTGCCCCAGAAGCCCGACCACTTCATTGCCCCGTGGTTCTCGCTGCCCCAGAGGTACCAGGTGTGCTCGGGATCGGTCAGCGCGAGACGGCACTCGGTATGAGCGTAGTTCCAGAAGATCTCCAGTAGCGCTGCCTCAGCCTCCGGCGTCAGGCGACCAGGGAAGAACGGGCTGGCGTGGTTGAAGAGGAACCAGATGCGCTGCAGGTGGTTCATTTGCCAGTGCCAGTCCACCGGCTGCAGCTTGTCCTTGAGGTGACAGAGCACCTCGTTCGCTTCGGCCACCTTCTGGTTGGTGTACAGTGCGGCGAGAGCGAAGTCGGTGTCATGCCAGGCCCCGTCGGGCGGGTAAGGGCTGGTCACTTGTGAGTTGAGGATGGCGTCGCGGCGGGCCTCGAACTGCCCGAGCACTGCCTGAAGTTGGTCGTCGGGAAGCGCCCAGACGACCTGGCTTACCGCTATCAGAAACAGGACTGTCAGGGTGACCAGGCGGCTACCCGTCACTTGTGTTCCCATGCTGCTTCTCCCAGCGTTTCTCGAGCGCTGCGGCGGTCTCAGCGGCCTTGTAGCTGCTCCGCACGAAGGGACCGGCAAAGACGTGGGCGATCCCGGCGGCACGTCCCCACTCCTCGTACTGGGCGAAGTCCTCCGGGGGAACATAGCGATCGACCGGCAGGTGCTTGCGCGTCGGTTGGAGGTACTGGCCGATGGTCACGATGCTGACTCCGACCCCGGCGAGGTCGGCAAGGCACTCGCGGACCTCCTCGTCCGTCTCCCCCACTCCCACCATCAGACCGGACTTCGTCAAGGCTCCCAGCTCGCGGGCCTTGCGCAGAACACCGAGCGAGGTCTCGTAGCCGGCCTGCGGACGCACTTGCGGCTGCAGGCGACGGACGGTCTCGACGTTATGGTTGAACACGTCTGGAGCCGCCGCGATCACGGTCCGCAGGGCTTGCTCATCGCCCCGGAAGTCCGGCGTCAGCACCTCGACGCGGGCCTCCGGCAGGCGCTCACGCAGAGCCCTGATCGTCGCTGCGAAGTGCCCTGCGCCACCGTCGGGCAGGTCGTCGCGAGTGACCGAGGTCACGACCACATAGCGCAGGCCAAGGTGAGCAGCCGCCTCGGCAAGACGGCGCGGCTCTTCGGGGTCGAGGGCTTCCGGGCGGCCATGATTCACCGCGCAGAAGCGGCAGTTGCGAGTGCAAGTGCCGCCCAGGATGAGGAAGGCTGCGGTATGGCAGGAGTAGCACTCGCCGACGTTGGGGCAGTGCGCTCCCTCGCAGACGGTGTGCAGGCCGTGGTTCGCCACCAACTCGCGCGTCTCACGACTCAGCCGCGCCTTGCCGGTCTTGACGCGCAGCCAGGCGGGGAACTCGCGACGGTGAGTTCCGGCCGGTTTCTCGCTTGTGTCCGGTTTCGTCTCGTCCGTCACACGACTCACTCCGCAACGACTTCATTGGTCAGTGTTCCGACGCCTTCGACCTCGACCTTCACCACGTCGCCCGGCACCAGCTTGTGGCCCAGCGCAATGCCTACCCCGGCCGGCGTGCCAAGGGCGAGGACGTCTCCGGCCTCCAGGGTCATGAAGTGGCTGATGTACTCGATGCTCGCCGCGGCGCTGTGGAACATCGCGGAAGTGTTGTCCTGCTGGCGCAGCTCGCCATTGACATAGCCGCGAACCGTGAGGTTGTTCACGTCGATGTCTTTCGCCGGGACGAGACACGGCCCCATCGGCGCAAAGCCGTCCATCCACTTCCCGTTGAGCCAGTCGAAGAAGTTGTCCCAGGGGCGCTCGTCCTTGCGCTCCCATATCTTCAGCTTGCGTTCGGAGACGTCGTTCATGCATGTTACGCCGGCGATGTATTCCGCCGCTTCCTCGGTCTTGATGTACTTGCCGGTCTTGCCGATGACCACGACCACTTCGGCTTCGTAGTCAATGAACTGGGCCGTCGGGGTGATGGGGATCACGTCACCGTCGCCGCGCACGGTGTTGGAACTGGGCTTCAGGAAGACGTGCGGGGTCATGGCATCGGCCACGCTGTCGCCGGAGTGGGTGATGTGCCGGTTGGCCTCGGCGGCATGCTCCGGGAAGTTCTGTGCCAGGCACAGAACCTTGCCCGGGTGCGGAACCGGAGACAAGAGGCGGACGGTGTCACGCGCCACGGTCAGGTCGTCGCGGACGGTCGTAGACTGGGCCTCGAACCAGTCTGCGTAGCCCTGAGCGGCTTCCAGGCAGGAGGGACAGGTGACGATACCCAGAGCACTCTTCCAGCACTCGGGGCAATCGCAGGCCGACTTGACTTCCCCACAGGCGTCCTTCAGCCTGTTCAGGTCGAGAACGCCGTCGTCATTCAGCAGGCCCACGTGGAAGGCATCAGAATCAGCCCTCTTGTCGACGTAGTTGACGAGTCGCAGCAGCATCACAATCCCACCTTTGGTGTTGGCATGGAGACGAGGGACAGTGTAGCATATCCACCCTTCACGGGCTACACACCCGGGCAGGACTCGCGGCCCCGGGTGCGGAACAGGTGGCTGGTTCGACCGACCCAGTTATCGTCAGGAGGTTGTCCCTTGAAGTCTGTACACGAATCCACCGTAGAAGCTCAGAATCATCCCGACCGCTGGAGTAAGAACCTCGTTGGTACGGAGGCCATCCCCACGACCAACGGCTTCAACCTCGGTGTCGCCGAGTACCACGCCACCGACTTCTCGCAGGTCCAGGTGCATGAGGATCAGGAGGCGCTCTACGTGGTCTCCGGCGAGGGCGAGATCAAGCTCGACGACGAAGTCCTGCCGCTGAAGCCGGGGACGGGTGTGTATGTGGCCCCGGGCGTATCCCACTCCACGCGCCGCACCAGGGAAGCAGCCGTGAAGGTGGTCTATACTCACGGGGCCGTCTAGTGATGTCGGGTACCCGGCGAGTCCGATCCGGACTGGGACCTAGCCCTGGCCTTCTGAGGACGCCAGCTCCGCCAGCGACGTCGTGAAGGGTGGACGGGCGACCCCTCTCTCGGTGATAATGCCCGCGATCAACTCCGCGGGGGTGACGTCAAAGGCCGGCGAGTAGATGCGGACGCCCTCGGGAGTCGCCGAACGTTGTGCAAGGCCCGCCAGGTAGGACACCTCATGCGGGTCTCGCTCTTCAATGGGTATCTCCTTGCCGGTCTGGAGCTTGAAGTCGACCGTTGAGAGAGGGGCGGCCACGTAGAAGGGCACACCGTGGTGGTGAGCCAGAACCGCTACCCCGTAGGTGCCGATCTTGTTGGCTGCGTCGCCGTTGGCCGTGATACGGTCTGCACCGACCACGCAGCAAGTCACGCGGCCCTGCTGCATCACGTAGCCTGCCATGTTGTCGCAGATCACCGTGCAGGGGATGCCGTCCGTGGTGAGCTCGTAGGCGGTCAGACGCGCGCCCTGGAGCAGCGGCCGCGTCTCGTCAACCCAGACGTGTAGGTCACCGTGGCGCTCGTAGGCCGCACGGATCACTCCGAGGGCAGTCCCGTAGCCCGCCGTCGCCAGAGCTCCGGCGTTGCAGTGAGTGAGGACGTTGGCCCCGGCAGGGATCAGCTCTGCCCCATGGCGACCGATGCTGTGGCAGCGCTCGAGGTCGTCCTCGAGGATCGCCTGGGCCTCCTCACGGAGCAGACGACGCAGGGCGGTCGCGTCCTGGGTGCTGTCGAGGACGGCCGTCATGCGCTCCAAGGCCCAGAACAGGTTCACTGCGGTCGGACGTGTCGCCGCCAGGGCGTCACGGTCCTTGAGCAACTCCGAGCGCAGAAAGCCATAGTCCCGCGTCCAGGAGCGGTTCGCAGCGAGGGCCATGCCCAATGCGGCCGCGCAGCCAATCGCAGGCGCGCCACGAACCCGCAGCTTCTTGATGGCCTCACAGACCTGGGCAACGGTCTCCAGGTCAAGTATCTTCTCCTCGTTGGGGAGCAGCGTCTGGTCGATCATCCGCACAACCGGCCCATCGGGTAGATCGACCCATTCGATAGTGTTCGGAAGCATCAGAAAACCTCAGTATGCAGCGGTATCCGCCGGCCCAGTTGACCACTCCGGCGCAAGTGGGCCGTTTCGACCTGACAGGACGTGCAACCTTCATGGGCATTGAGCGACTCGAGCAGACAACCTTCCTTGTGACCTGCGCCGGCGGCTGGGAACAGCGCGGCCGTGAGGAGGTTCACCGCGCACTGCCGGGTGCTACCGCCCGTGCCCTGTTCATGCGCGGCAACCTGCTCGTGACCTGTGAAGAGGACTACGCCAGGGCACTGCATGCACTCGACCAAGCCCCGAGCGAGTGCCTGGGACGTGTGATCCCTCTTCAGGTCCGCTGCGATATCGGCAAGGGAGGTGAGCACTTGGAGACCCTGGCCGAGGCTTCGGACCTGCTCCCGGGACCGTCCGCCGAAGCCACCTTCAAGGCCGTCTGCGAGCGCCGCGGTGCCCATGAGTGGACTTCGCGGGACGCCGAGATCGCGGTCGGTTCGCGCGTCGGCGAACGCACGGGCGCCCCGGTCGACTTCGACAACCCCGAGCAGTGGGTGCGCGTCGAGGTCTTCCAGGACATCGCCTTTCTGGGCTACTGCTGGGCCGATGAACTCCTGCACAAGGAGATCACACGGATGCGCAAGTGGGCACCCGGTACGCGGCCGATCAACCGTGCCGAACTGAAGCTGCGCGAGATTCTGGACCGCTTCGAACTGACCTTGCCGCCGGAGGGCCGTGCGCTGGATATCGGCGCTGCACCCGGTGGCTGGACGAAGGTCCTCTCCGAGCACATGGCCGAGGTCGTGGCCGTTGATCCGGGCGCACTCGATGAGCGCGTCCTGGCACTGCCGAAGGTGACGTACCTGCCCGTGCGCTCCGAGGCGCTGCTTGGGAACCCCGACCTTGGGGCCTTCGCGGTCATCACCAATGATATGAACATGGACCCCGACAAGTCGGCGCAGATCCTGTGCGACCTTGCACGCCTCGTGGCCCCGGGTGGTCTGGCGATCATGACCGTCAAGTTCGTGACTCGCCACCGTCACGAGCTGATCCAGGCCGCCATCGACGTCCTCGAGAGTTGCTATGAGATCGTGCGCGTCGGTCGCGTGCCTCACAACGCCAAGGAGACCACGCTCCTCGCCCGGCGCAAGCCCTGAGCGCGATCAGCCCCTCTCGGCGAGCAGTTCCTCGCGCAAGGGCGATTCCAGCGCACGGATCGCGCGATCGAAGAGGTCGTAACCGGCGATCTCGTTCCACCCGGACATCAGGCGCCTGGTGATCGGCCCGACCTTGCCGTCGCCGACGGGCAGGCCGTTGAAGGTCGTCGCGGGCATGATGCAATAGGGCGTGCTCGTGAAGAAGGCCTCGTCGGCGGTGTACACGTCGTAGGGCTGCAGCGGGCACACCTCCGTCGGTATCCCCTTCTCCCCGGCGATCTGCAGCGTCGTCTGGCGGGTGATCCCGTTCAGCGCCTGCCAGACCGGCGGCGTCCTCAGTACGCCGTCCCTCACCACGAAGAAGTTGCCGCCCTTGTTTTCCGACAGGTAGCCGTCCACGTCGAGGAGGATCCCCTGCGCCCGTGGATCGACCAGCTTGACCTCCAACTCCGCCAGGGTGTAGCCCATGCGACTGCGGTTCTTGACCTTCGGGTCGAGGGACTGCGCCGGCACCATTCGCGACATGGGCGTCACGGCATGGCATCCCCGCACGAAGAACTCCGCCCAGTAGCCCAGGTCCATCGGTAGCGTATGGAGGATGATCGTCGGCCGCCGCGGCAGCGACTGATCACCCGAGGGCGGGAAGCCGCCTCGGGAGATGTTATGAACCAGCCACAGGTCCTCCTCGGGGCCATAGGCCGGGAGGTTCCGCTCCAGCACCTCCAGGCTCAGCGCTTCCATCTCCTCCAGCGTCATCTCCGGGTCAAGCCGCATCACCTTCATCGAGTCGTACAGCCGCCGCAGGTGGTCGCCAAGGCGGAAAGGCTTCTGGCAGAAGGTGCGCGTTGATTCGGTGGCGGTATCTCCGAGCATCACCGCCGAGTCGAAGATGGAGATCTTGGCATCGGGCTCGGCGAAGTACTCGCCGCTGATGTAGACCTGCCGCTGCGTCATGAACTCGCCCCTTTTGGGTGGACTGCCGCGATTTCGTGCCAGGCAAGTCGTGCTGTCTTCCCCAGCGCGAGAAGGTATCCCTTCCGGTGGCCAAAGGTGGGAGGCATCCTGCGGTTCCCCGGCGAAGGATATTGTGAGACGTGCGACTCTGCAGGACAGGTGATACGAATGATCGCCATGGCACTGCTGGCCGTCGTTGCCTCCTTGTGTAGCTCCGCCCTCGCCCAACCTGCTGTGACGACCTCGGGCACAACGTACACTCTGAACAACGACGCGCTGCGCGTCACCATTGACGCCGCGACCTCTCGCTTCGAGGTCTACGATAAGCAGGCAGGCTACCTGTACAAGGCCCCGGACGCTGTGGCGGCCTCAGGTGTCACGCTGGCGATTCCCAAGCTCAAGTCCCAGCCGGACTTGACGGCCAATCCGGCAACCTGGCTGGAGAAGCTGATCTCCTTTGACCTGAAGCCTGAGGCACGGGTCGAGGGAATCGGCCCAGACAGCCCGGCAGACCTCAGCGCGACCGTGCGGCTGGGATGGACAGCTCAGGGCCTCGTCTGCAGTGTGGCGGTGCGGGATGACCGCTTCATGCCGGCCGCCGCCGACACCTCTGAGTGGTGGAACCGGGACACGGTGGAGTTCTGGATCGGCGACCGCCAGCTCGGGGTTCGCTTCGGTCCCTGGGGAGCCAACGTGTGGTCGCGTGAAGGTGAAGTCGCGCAGATCAAGCCGGTGTTCCTGCCCGGCACGGGTGGCTACACCGTCCAGTGGGTCGTGCCTATGTCCCTGCTGGGCACTGCCGGGAAGCAAGGTGTAGGCGGTCAACTGCGCTTCGCTCTCGGCGTGAATGACACCGACACGGGTGAGCAGCGCGACACGCAGCTCTACTATCCGCGCGGCTGGCAGCACTCGAACTCGGCGACCTTCGCCGTGGCGTCCCTTGCCGACGAGTCGGGTAAGGTTGTCGCGGCAGTCACTCCGCCGCCTCCGGCGCTGGAGCCCATCACACCGCTCTCGACCAAGGACGCAAGGGTCAGCTTCAAGACCCAACTGCGCACGACCAGCGGCGTCGAGTTCCCTGCGACGATCACCTTCACCCTGGAGCCCAAGAGCGCTGACCTGCGGATCACGGTCGACGCCGACCCGACGCTGAAGCTCGGGGCCTTCACCGCCCTTCACCCGCTGGTTCTTGACCGGCCGGGGACGCGGATCCTCGCAGCCAAGTACGGTGACGGGATCGGCGTGCCGATTGACGATCTCTCCTGGAATGGCCAGACCTGGAACACCTACGGCGGCCTCGACATGCCCTGGGTCGGCCTCACCGACGGCACGATTGGCTACATGCTGCTCTGGGAGCTCCCGGTGTCCTGTGACAACGGCGCCGCTCGCATCGAGCGAGTGGTAGCGGACAAGAAAGACCTGCTGGGCGTCTGGGTACGCCACGATCCGATCCTGGGCACCTTCGGAGCGCCCCGGACCGTTCGCTACAGCTTCGCCCAGAGCGGCGGTCACGTTGCGCTGTGCAAGCTCTTCCGCCAGTACATCCAGGAGCAGGGCTTCTTCGCCACCCAGAAGGACAAGATGCGCAACAAGCCGCAGTTGGCCTGGCTGGCCGGCGCACCGGACATGTGGGGTCGCAATGACCTCAAGTTCTGCCGCGAGGCCAAAGCTGCGGGCATGGACCGGGTGCTGGTGAATGGGCAAAGCCCTGCCCAGGACATGCTCGAGATCGAGAAGCTGGGGTTCCTGAACAGCAAGTACGACAACTACGAAGACTTCTACGAGGGTAGGACCGGCCTCTATGGCGAGGGCACCAACGCCGCGAACGTTGTGGTCAACGCCGACGGCTCGCTGATGAAGGCCTGGCTGACGCTTGGGCCGCCACCGGTGCAGGCCATGAAGCGCTGCACCTACTTCTACCCGGAGGTAGCGCGCAAGTACACCGGGATGGACCTGGAGAAGTACCCCTACAACGCCCGCTTCATCGACGTGACCACGGCCGCCGGTCTGCGTGAGTGCTACGGCGTCGGTCACCGTCTTGACCGCAGCCAGGACCGGGAGGTCAAGCGCGAACTCGCCAAGTACATGGCCGACGAGTGCAAGCTGGTTCTCGGCGGCGAGCATGGTCGCTGGTGGGGCGCCGATATCTTCAACTACTGGGAAGGCATGCAGAGCGGTAACTTCTACTCCTGGCCGGCAGGTTACGTGGGCCGCGACCTCCCGCAGACCCGTGAGGCGATCGGCAACAGGTACCTCGAGTGGGGTCTGGGCGAGAAGAACCGCTACCCGCTGTGGGAGCTCGTATACCACGACTGCGTTGTCTCGACCTGGTACTGGGGCGACAGCACCGGTCATCTGCAGCAGGTCGCGCCGGATCTGGGCTACAAGCAGGATGCCTTCAATATCCTGTACGGCACGCCTCCGCTTTACTGGGCCTCCCAGCCCTACAGCTATCGCTGGACTGATCCTGTGCTCCGCGCCCGGATGCTTGAGAGCTACCGCAACACCTGCAAGCTCCACGAGGTCATTGGCTTCGAGGAGATGGTGAGCCACGAGTTCGTCACCGAGGACCGGGCAGTGCAGCACACCGTCTTCGGCGACGGCACCAACGTGTGGGTGAACTTCGGCGAGAAGCCGTGGACCCTCACCCGCGACGGCGCGAGCTACATCCTGCCGCAGTACGGGTTCTACGCGAAGGGGCCGAAGATCGAGCAGTACCGGGTCCTGTACCAGCGGAACGCCCGTCAGTACCGTGGTCTGGACGACGAGACTCGCCGCGTCGGCGGGGTCGCGGAGGACACCGGGCACCGGATCACCTGCATCCGCACGGCCGACTACCTCCATGTTCAGGGCGATGTGCCGGGACTTGTTGAGGCCTTCGTTGGAGCGCCGACGACCATCCGTCGCGAAGGCCCGGCGACGATGCGTATCAACGCCGAGGACGCCAAGTGGCTGCGCGTCAACTGGCGCGAGATCTGCCCCGAGGCCGGCGCAGGTGACTGGGCGCTGGTCGAACTGGACTCCGAAGGCAAGCCGGTGCGACTCGGCACCACCATCCCCACGCGAGGGGACATGCTCATCTTCCCGGAGGGCATGCCGCTGCAAGGTTCCATGCTGGTAGTCGGACCGAAGGCACTCGCCGGCATGAGCGAACTGTCCTTCGTCGCCCCGGCCGCCAAGACCCCGGAGAAGCCCGTCCAGGGCGACACCCTGACCCTCCGCCTCACCGTTGCGAACCGAGGTGGAAGGGACGCGCAGAACGTGGTCGTGGGCGCGTACAAGGGAAGCGTCGCAGCGGCCAACAAGCTCCAGACCAAGGTCGTCTCCGTCCGTGCCAACGGGACGACCGAGGTCTCCTTCTCCTTCCCCTCCGCCCAGTACGATAACAAGGTCTCCTTCGCCTTCAAGGTCGATGACGACGACCAGATCAAGGAGATGTGCAAGGCAGACAACACCACTGAGAGGGGCTACCGGCTGCAGCCGAACTGGTCGCTGTGGGACTGTTCCACGGAAGTGACCCTGAATCTGGGCCCCGTGGCTCGCGAGTATCCGGTCGTCGAGATGCCCTTTGATGCCGACGCCGAGCGAGCCCGCCTCGGCAAGTCCGGTCGGGCTGACCCCGACTCGATCCGTGTAGTCAGCGCGGACGGCACTCCCTGGCCGAAGGGCTACCTCCCCTGTCAGTACACTAACGGGCAGCCGACTGAGCGCAAGCTTACCTGGTTCCTCGGCGGCAAGTACCCGGCTAACACCACGGTCAAGTGCCGCATCTACATGGACGGTCTCGAAGCGAAGCGTCATGCCTCGGCGACCGACACGCGCTGGAACGACGACCAGAAGACCTACTACGGACAGACCTACACGGTGTGCTTCCGCGATGGCTACCTGCGCGACCTGCGGCATCGCTTCTCCCCGGAGGCGCCGATGCTCACGCACCTCGGCGTCTCCTCCGGCGACACCGGTTGGGTCGATGAGAGCGGCGACGTGCAGTCCTTCACCGTGGAGCAGGATGGTCTGGTCTTCACCCAGGTCCGGGTGAAGAAGACGATGGACAAGGGCCATTCCTACGAGAAGCTGTACACCTTCTATCCCTACCACTTCGTCGTCACCGTCCTCTCGCCGAAGCGCTTTGGGGTCTTCAGCCGCGCCTACTTCGCCCAGAACTGCAAGTACCAGGACGACCGGGGCAACAAGGCGGACATCGACGGCAAGGGAGAAGCAGAGAACGTCTCCAGCAGGAACCCTGACCCGAAGTGGTATGCCACCTGGAACGGGAACTGGGCCCTGTCCTGTGTGGCGGTCACGCCGCACAACGGCCTCACCTACTGGGACGGTGGCAGCATGGGTGGTCTGGGGTTCACGAGTACCAGCAAGGACCCGCAGACGCAGGCCTTCTTCGTCCACTCGCTGTCGGAGGAGGGCTTCGCCGCACCGGACTTCGCCGCCCTGGACCGCCAGCGCATGATGACGCCGATTGTGGTCACGCGGTAGGTCGCAGCCGACTGCGTCGTGACGGATATCAGACGATGAGGTGTTGCCCGTGCAGAGGCGATTGCTGCTTGTGTGCGTGCTCGTCAGTGCATGCACGCCGGTGCTGAGTCAGACCCTGGTTGCCGGACGCTGTGCGCAGGCCCCGGTCATCGACGCACAGATGACGGATGCCTGCTGGCAGGAGGCGATGGTCGCCACGGACTTCTCGGTGCTCTCGAGCGCCGGGGGCGAGTGCGCCTTCCGGCAGACAACGGTGCGTGCCGCCTGGGACGATCAGGCCCTCTACCTGCATATCATCTGTCTCGAACCGGACCCGGCGTCGATCACCGCCGACGTAAAGGACCGGGACGGCAGCGTCTGGCTCGAGGATGCCGTCGAGGTGTTCCTGCAACCGGACGCCACCGGACCGGACTACTTGCACTTCGTCGTGAACCCGCGCGGCGTCCTCTATGACGAGCGCACGACCAATCCGGCCTTCAACACCCAGCCGCAGTTGCGCACCGAGACACTGCCCCAGGCCTGGCAGGTGGAGATGGCACTGCCCTGGGAGCAACTGGGGACGAAGCCGCCTCGCGAGGGCTCACAGTGGGGCTTCAATGTAGGCCGTGAGCACCGCCCCAGGGAGCCGAAGGAGTGGAGCACCTGGGCACCCCTGGCAAAGGGTGTGAACAGGTTCGGCCTGCCGGAACTCTTCGGGAGACTGCAGTTCGCAGCGGCTCCTCAGGCAGGACGTGTCTCGGGCTACAAGGCCGCGGACGGGCTCGTAACCAACCCCGACTTCAGCCGCATCACTAAGGGCAAGCCCGAGGGTTGGGGACTCTCGAAGGGCTCTACCTTCGTCGAGGTCAGCCCCGGTGCGAAGCACTGGGCGATCCGCAACGGGAGTGACTACGGGACCGCCAGCCAGCCCCTGAACATCCCGGTCAAGGAAGGCGACGCCTTCACGATCTATGCCATCGTTCGTGGCTCCGTGGACACGCTCGCGGGGATTGCCGTGGTGCAGGAGATGCAGGATGGCAGTCCTGATGACCTCTACCCCTTCTGGCGGATGGAGGTCGGCGGCGACTACCGGCTCTACAGTGGCCGCATCGTCGCCGACAAGGGGGCGAAGCGACTCCAGGCTTTCAATCTCTACCGCGCCAACCGCGAGGGGTGGGTCGAGTACGCCTACGTCCAGATGTACCCTGGGCTGCGCGGTCTCGCCGGGATCGTCGACACCACCCGCTGCACCAAACCGGAGCACCGTGGTCTGGGAGACCCGTGGCCCACGCCGGCACTCGCGTCCTTCAAGCCCTTGCCGGGAGGGCCCCTGCGAGCACTGATCTTCGCCGGCGAGTTCCAGCGTGACGCCGTGGAACTGGCACAGCGTCTCGACCTCAAGTACGACCTGGTCTACTGCCCGACTTACCGTAGCTCCAACAAGGTGGAGGCCGTCGTCGGGGACGATTCCGAGGGGATCTTGCGGCGGCTTGCTGCAGCGGAGTATGACGTGGTCCTGCTCGCCGGTAAGCCCTCCGACCCGCAAGTCGTTGATAGCCTCCTGGGGGCGGTCAAGGCCGGAGTCGGCCTGATCTCACTCGAGCCGCTGGCTGGTGGCGATCCGGCACGGCCCGACCAGTACAAGCGTCTCAAGGCTGTGCTGCCGACCGAGGAACTTCCGGCAGAGCGTATCGCCGAGCTCTTCGGCGCCTTCGCCCCGACCTGCGTCGCATCGACCTCCGAAGGGCAGCCTGCGCTCAAGTCAGTCGCCGTGGGACAGCTCGAGAAGGGACGCGTCGCTCTCCTCACCTGGTCGGAGAGTCTCAGTGGGCTGATCCCCTTTGCGCCGGGAACTGCGGAGTACTGGGAATACCGCTGGGCCGCGCTAAGCAAGGTCGCCCTATGGGCGGCGAACCGCAAGTCACCGGCACAGGTCGCCTCTCTGGTCGCGGGCAAGACAACCTCGCTGCAGGTGGTGGGCACTGCTGCGAAGCCCCTTACGGCTGAGGTCGCCTGGGACAGTGCGCTTGGGGTGCTGGGGACGCAGAAGCGCAGCGTCACCCTCGACGCCCAGGGCAGAGCGACGGTGACCCTGGACGCTCCTGTCGCCGCAACCAAGACGCGAGGGCCGATTGTGGTGCGTGCCCTTCTGCGTGACCCCGAGGGGCATGCTCTCGACTTCGCGACCCACGAGATGTCGTCACCAGTGCCGCCGGTGTCGGTCCGTGGTCTTGCGGCGCCGACGGAGCTTGCCCCCGAGGCGAAGTTCGAGGTCAAGGCCACCTGCCTGTGTATGGCAGGGGCGAAACCGACTCTGCGGGCAGAGCTTGTGGATGCCTTCGGCCGCGTGGTCTCGCAGGCTGAGGCGACGCCGCAGGCCCCGGGCACACAGGAGATCGCGCTGCCCTTGCAGGTAGCGAGTCCGCTCTCCGTGTACCACCGGGTTGTCGTGTCCGCCTTCGACGACGGGATGCTGGTCGACCGCGTCACCTCCGACTTGCTGGTGCCACTTGCGGCCGAGGACGATCTCGACGACTTCGCCCTCGCCGTGGGGTACGCCGCGGTGCAGGTGCGGTGTCCCGAGTACCTGCGAGACCAGATCGCGGAGTTCTTCCGGGCTCATGGCGTCCGGTCCTGTACGGTGAGCGAGTACCTCGTGAAGCGCGGTCTCTCTGCCTTTGGAGGCGTCACCAGCGCCGGCATGCGCAACTCGGGGACCGACAACGTCCGCGTGCGCTGCTTCAGTGACCCCGCGCAACTGAAGGTTCTTGCCGACCGGGTGGTCGCCGGCGTCGCCGCCAAGAGGGCCTGGGGCTTCTTTGGCTACAACATGGACGACGAGACCCACCTGTCCCAGCAGGGCAACGAGGAGTTCTGCAGGTGCGACTTCTGTCGCAGAGGCTTCCAGCAGTGGGCACGCACCTGCTACGGAACCATCGAAGCCGCCAACCGCGAGTGGGGCACGGACTACAAGACCCTCGACGACATCACCGTCCCGCTCCTCAAGGATCTGCAGGGGCAGACGAACCCGGCACGGTGGGTCGACTTCCGTCTGCACATGGACCGGGTCTGGGCCAACGCCTACGCAACAGCCCACGATGCGGTGCGTGCGAAGTACCCGGATGTGAAACTGAGTTTCACAAACCCCTACTGCTACAACTCCCTCTCGGGCACGGATTTCTCGCTGTGGGTGCCCAAGGAGGAAGTGCTGCTGCGCTACTTCCATCGGCACGTGGTGGACCGCAACAAGTCGTGGTCGCAGGCACCGATGATCTCCTGGTTCGGGTACGAGTCCAGCAGCCTGGAGTGCGGTCGGTTCCTGTGGTGGTTCGCCTTCAACGGCGGCGTCATCCCCATCTGGTGGGATCCGCTGGAGCCCTGGGCCTATGCCGGCAAGGAGGGCTACACGCCCTGGCAGATGCTCGACCCGCTCTGGCGGCCCACTCCCCGCAGCGTCGCAGTCACCGGGGCAGCGGACGACCTCCAGCGTGGGATCGGCAGGCTCCTGCGACTCGCACGCCCGGCTGCTGCGGAGGCGCTGGTCGTCGATTCCCAGGCCAGCCGACACGCGCTCTACGCTGAGCCGGCCATGAAGATCGGGCGACCCACAAGTGACGGGTACAACCGCTACCAGGCCTCCGACGACACGCTGGCGAGCGCACTCAAGCGCGCTGGTCTCTCCTATGCCTATGCCCTCGCCGACCAGTTGACGGCGGAGCGTCTTCAGGGCATCTCGCTCGTTGTGCTTCCTTCTTGTGTGGCGCTCTCCGATGAATCGGCCGAGGCGCTCAAGGCCTTCGTGGCTCGCGGCGGGAAGCTCCTGGCCGATGTGATGCCCGCGACCCGAACGTCTCACGGCGCACCGCGGCCGGTCTCGCCACTCGCCGAGGTCTTCCAGGGACCGCAGGCGATCTGCCTCGGGGCTCAGGCCACCTCCGATCAGGCGGCGACAGTGGATGCCGCCATCACCAGGCTCGGGATCAAGGCGGCGCTGTCGTGGAGCCTCGCCGACGGGGGTCTGCCTGTCAGGACTGAGGCCTACCGCTACACGCTGGGCAAGGCGGAGTACGTGGGCCTCGTGGGGCCGGAGACGAAGACCGCCACGTCGGAGCCCGACGTGATTCTGCGGCTGCCCGAGCGGCGGTTCGTCTACGATGCTCGATCCGGGAAGCTCCTGGGGAACCTCGATCAGGTCAAGCTCGCAGTACCCGCAGGTGACGCCCGCTTCCTGGCGCTGCTACCCTACCGGGTCGAGGGGATTGACCTCAAGTGCGAGGTCCAGGGCTTGCAGCTTCGGGTCCTTGCCGACGTCCGATGTGGCACGCAGCCTACTGACCACGTCCTGCACCTGGAGCTCACACCGCCCGGGCAGTTGAAGCCGGAGGCTGCCTACACGCAGAACCTCCTCGCGGCCGCCGGGCATCTGGACACGGCCCTTCCGCTGGCCCTCAACGATCCGCGCGGTGAGTGGAAGGTGACGCTACGTGATGTAGCCACCGGGACGACTGCTACAGGGAGCTTCCGCCTGCAGTAGCACTTCGAGACGCTGACAAACGCAAGGCCTGGCCCTCGCGACTTCGGGGCCAGGCCTTCTGCTGCTTTACACTGCCGTCGTGGCCGACGCCCTACTGGACGAACCCCTTCACGTCGCCCTTGCTCGTGGCGAAGACCACCAGCGTCCGACCGTCGGCAGCCTGTGTCACACTCACCCGAGTCGGTGCTCCGTTCACACGCGCAGAACCCAGGACCTGTCCGCGGCCATCCAGCTTCAGGACGGTGCCATCCTCGCAACCCGCCCAGAGCACCGGCTTGCCGTCCGCCCCGGTACCGGCCTGCAGGACAGTGGCGGGGCTGCTCAGCCGCGCCGACCACCTCCGCTCGCAGCGGCAGTCAAGGGCAACGACGATTCCACCGGACAGGGCCACCACGAACTCCTGCTTCCCGTCGCCGTCGAGGTCCGTCACGGCCACATCGCGCACGTTACGGGCCGGGATCGGCTCGCCAGGACCGAAGTTAGCGTTCCCCAGTGCCCGCCCCTCCAGGTCCCACACCGTCATCCGGTTCCAGGTTCCGTTGATCTCGGAGGCCAGCTCCTTCTTCCCGTCGCCGTCGAAGTCGTCGTAGAAGATATGCTCGCGACTCATGCAGGCCCAGCCGCCGACGTAAGTGTGACCCGAAGGCACGCTGTTGAACCCGCGGCGGTCGGTGTAGCTCAAGTTCCTGCTGTTGATCATCGCCAGCGCCTCGCCGTCCGTGGGCTCGCGGGCGATCAGCAGGTTCCGGCTGCCGTCCGGCGCATCGATGAGAGCGAAGTGCTTCCCGGGGCCCCAAAACACCGGCAGGCGCTTGTAGAGCTTGCCCTGCTCGTCCAGGATCTCCAGCGTGCAGGCGCTGCCGACGAAGCACTGGTCCTTACCCTCGGCGAAGACCCCGGTGTAGAGGCCGTGGATGCCCTGATGCCCCGGCGCCGACTTGAACCAGTACTGCTTGGCGGCGCGGAAGACAGCCGGGTCCATCTCGGAAACGAACTCCCACTTGCGGTTGCCTGCCTCGTCGAAGGCGATGACCTTCTCATCGACGCAGCCCACCAGCAGCAGCTTCGGCCCCGGCCACCAGTGCAGGACGCGGACCGCCCCGTCGGTCTGCAGGCGACGCACTTCGCGCCCGTCCGAGGCCAGCAGGTGCACCGAACTGCCCTCGGCCACACAGGTTAGTGGGCCCTGCGCGGAGGGCACCACGATCATGTCGGCGGCAGCCCCGGGCAAGGTGCTCGACAGCACCGGCGTCTGGACAGCACCTTGACCGCCACCGTCGCCCCTGGCCTCCGCGATTTGTCGATCTCGGATCGCACGTGCCTGCGTCAGGGCTTCCTGCAGGCTGCGCTCCAACTGCACGCGCTCGGCGAGCTCGGTGGCAACCGGCGCCTTCAGCTCCTGGCGCCCGGCCTGAAGCTGAAGGGAACGTCCGAGGACCGTGACCGTTGTCGCCTCCTTCGCGACCAGTACGAGAGCGCCGCTGTCGAGGTCCCAGTCCACGTCGACCGGTTTGTCTGCCCGCAGCAGCACGCCCTTCAGCCCCAGGGCGGTGACCGCATGCCCGAAGGCGTGCCGACCGAACAGCACGGCCAGGTCTGCTTCGGTCGCAGCGTACTTGCCGGTCATTGCGATTCCCGGCTCGGGTAGGGCCAGATAGGCGGCGTTGTCGGCAAGTCGGTAGCAGGCCGGGGCAACCGCCGCATCGCCGGTCTGCGGAGCGATCAGCGAGAAGAAGGTGCGCTTCTGCCCCTTGGTGACCGGGCCTCGCCAGTCCGCGATCTGATAGCCCGCCTGAGAGGACGTCGCGAGCACATCGCCCGGCAGGATTTCATATCCGCCGGCGCTGCCCCGTGCCGGAGCGCCCTCTGGACGCACGCTGACTGACGTGAGGCCGATGTACGACTGCCCGTCGTTCCCCGGGCCCTTTAGGACAAGCCGGAGTCGATGCTCTCCGGCAGCCAGGGTTCTCTTGCCCAGCGAGAGCGTCTGGGGCGCAACGGCGTCCGCCCAGTGCTCGAAGTCCTCCACAAGGCGACTGCCATCCAGTTCGACTGCGATGCGTCCGCGGTCAGTGTAGCCGAGAAGGTCGACGAAGACCTCACCCGTAACCGGCCGGTCAAGCGTGAAGGGCATCTCCAGCCAGTCACCCGCCTGCTTCGAGCGCAGGAGCACGATGTCCAGCCCTGACGGCCGAGCGATGTCTTTGCAGCCTTCCGGCGAGCTCGTGCAGGTGGCGTCGAGTTCCCTGAAGGAGAGCCAGCCAGCGGGCAGACTCCGTGCGCCCTGTGGTCGGACGACGATCGCGCGACCCTCCTGGGCCCAACTTCCACCAGGCGCCTCCCACAGGGTCTGGACCTCCATGTTCCGGCTGTCCGTGCGGAAGGTGAGTTCGTCGACGACCAGCGCATAGCGCCCGGTGCGCTGAACCAGCGACCGCCGCCAGTTCGCGAAGGAGGCCTTCGGCACTTCGCCGATCAGCCCTGCTGTCTCGCCGACCACGTCGCACCAGCGCAGGGCTGCATCCATGGCGGTCTGCGGCTCCACCAGGCCGTCAGCCTTCGTCAGGACCTGGTTGCGGTACCCCTTGAGGATCGTGTTTCCGGCCAGCCGCAGGTCCAGGATCGCAAGAGTGTGGTAAGGGTTGCGCGAAGCACCGTTGAAGCCGTCGACGAGGGTGAAGTCGCCGGTGCTGTCCGGCGCACTGCGGTAGCTGCCAAAGTAGAAGGACTCGGAGGGCTTGAACCCGTTGTTGCGCTGCTCCCAGTGCTGCTCCGGAAGGTAGTTCACCGTCCACTTGCCGATCAGGTCGGTGGGCAGTGCAGGCTTGAGTTCGTCCCCCGGCCAGTAGGACTGGCCGACGCGGAACACCTTCAGGTCGACGCCGGTCCGGTCGCGGTAGGTCAGCCAGCGTCCGTCGCCGGTGAAGTAGGCTGCCTTGTGCAGGTAGTCCATGGCCGCGGAGTTCAGCGCCCAGTCAGGCTGCAGGCCGGAGAGCAGTATCTCCTGGCCGCGTAGCAGGCGTTGTGCGGAACCGGACTCAAGGGGCCCGCGGTCTCCGCTCAGGGCCATGTAGGTGAAGATCGGGGCAATCGCCGTGTTGTACCAGAAGAGATTGTCGTTTTCCCCGGCTACCCATGCGTGCTCCGATAGAGGGGCAAAGTGTAGCCTTGATCCCCGGACACACTGCGTCCAGATCGGGTTCGGGTAGTCCTTCTCGAAGTAGCGCCCCAGGCAGTAGAGCGAGATCGCCGAGTACTGGCCGTGCCGCGAGCCGACGGACCCTGGCACACTGCTGAGGCGGTACACGCCCTCGTCTTTGCGGTGGGTGAGCTGCCGGGAGAAGGCGTTGGTGACTCTCAGCCGCTCCTCGTCGGTGAAGACCGGGCTCTCCTCGATGAGGTCCCAGTACAGGATCATCATGTGCGCGTTATAGTGGTAGGGGCCTGCGAGCGGATCGTCCTTGTTCTCGATCATCTCGCCGTCGGTCTCGCTGATGTCCTGCTTGGCCTTCGCATCCGGGAAGGCCAGACGCAGCGCCTCCCGTGCGTGCCAGGGGTCGCCCGTCATGTAGTACATCGCCATGTGCTTGCTGATGCAGTTCCACCCGAAGTAGCCGCTGGACCCATAGCCCTTCGAGGCTTCCCAGGTCTCGATGCTCTTGAGGTCATGGGTCGGGGTGAGGCCGGCACCGAGCTTGAGGTCCATCAGCCAGCCAAGGCTCAGGTTGCCGTTCTCGAAGGGGGCTTCGGTGATCCGCTTTGCACAGTTCTGGGTGGCCAGTTGCATACCGGCGTCGTCGCTCGCGCCAACGAGAAGCACGTTGTACCCGTTGCCATAGGGGTTGTGGAGGCTCCGGACGTTGTACCCGCCAGGCCCCGGGTACTTCAGGTCAAGGAGGCAGTAGTACTCGTCGTATAGCTGGTCGATGAGGCGGTTTGTGTTGCGGTTGCCCAGCACGATCAGGTTGCCCTTGATCGGGGTGGCCGCGGCCGGAGAGGTGTCCGACGCGATACTGACCATCACGCCCGTCTTGGCGGCGATGGCCTGCTGCAGCGTCTCCGCCTGGGCCTGGTAGCGCGAAGAAGTGACGACCGAGACCGCCGGCTTGCCCGCGCTCACCAGGGCCGTCGGAAGGCGCAGGTCCTTCAGCTTCGAGTAGACCGGCGGCACCGGCTCCGGCACAACCACCACACCCGGCGGGGGCTCCACACCACTGACGAGGCTCACGTTGTCCACCATCACCTTCGGAGTAGGATCGCGGTGCGTGTACAGGTACAGCATCGCATGGGTCGTGCCCTCGGGCGCCGTCGCAGTGACCGAGACGGTGTTGTACGCCAGGGCGCTTGCCGCCGACAGGCCAGTCTGCGCATACTGCTGGGAAGGCAGAAAGCGGAGCTGAAGATAGGCTCCGGCAGGGCTCTCCTCCGCCGCTCGACGGACTCGCACCGAGGCCTGGTAGGTGAGGCCGCCCTTGACCGCGACCGTCTGACTGACCCCGATCTCGGTAGCCATGTCGCCGTCTTCGAGGAGCAGCGCATGCTCGCCGGTACCGGGAGTGTCGACCAGCTTCACGCGACTCGTCGGCCCCGGCGTTCCATACAGACTCCAGCCGGTCGGGACGGCATTGTCCTGCACTCCGCCCTCGAAGGAGGGGTTCTGCAGCAGATTCGGGGACACTTCCGCCGAGGCCGTCGGGGCGAGCACGAGGACGGCTGCGGCGATAGTCAGGAGGTGAAGGGCTCGACGTGAAGGTGTCATGGTGGCTCTCATCCTGTTCTGTAGTCGGCAAGTACAGGACTCGTTCGTCACCAGGCGCTGGTTCCCTCCAAGGCGGCGAAGCCCGGCCTCGGGGAGCGCAAAAGCAACGCTCCCCATCGCAAGGCAACGGGGAGCGTGATGCGAGCACTATCAGGACCCGCGCACAGGCCTACTTGGGCACGTACTGCACGACCAGCACACCGGGACCGTCGAGGACCATGTTCTGACCCGTGGCGAGTGGCAGGATGTTGCCCTTCCACTGGGTGTCGGCGTTGCCGATCCAGCGGTCTCGCACCTGGCTCAAGGCCGGAAGGCCCCGCGGATCGACTTTTACCTCGATAGGCTCAAGGCCGCCGTAGGCAATCAGCACGTTGTACGCGGTCTTGGTCTTCACAGCCGCAACCGCCGTATGGTCATCAAGTCGGCGGATCTCCACCCGACTGCCGCCGCGAGGCGCGTAGTTGCGCAGCATCCAGGCGGCCCAGGCAACGGGCTCAGGCTGGCCGGCCTCGGAGAGCATCCCCCATCCGCCCCCGGAGAGCTTGAAGTAGGCCATCTTGTCCACGTAGGGCGTCGCAGAGAGCACCAGCGCAGTCTCCCAGGCTGCACCGAAGGCGGTCGTTGCCCGCTCATCGCGGCAGTCGCCCCGTTCATCCCGCGCAGCACTCAGCGAGAACTCGGTGACAAAGAGCTCTGTCGGGCGTCGGCGTATGACTTTCAGCAAGTGCCGGACATCCTGGAAGCTCAGTTGGCCGGGAAGATCGGCGGACTTCGCGCTCACGGCGCTCTCGAAGAGGTCCTTGGTGTCGGTCAGGACGTTGTGAGTGCCGTAGAAGTGCACGGAGAGGAAGTCGAGGCGCGACGCCCCCTTGAGGAAGGCCATCACCTGCTCGCCGAAGGCCGCCGCGAAGCCGGGGCCGCCAATCACCGCTTTCGGATCGGCGGCTGCGACCAGCTCGGCCAGGCTATTGTAGGCCGACACCACATGCTCAACGTCCGAGAAGCCGCCGGACACCAGCGGCTCGTCGAGGATCTCATAGTAGCGCTGGCTCTTGAGCTGCGCCCCACGCTTGGCCGTATCCATGACGGC
>JBDKVB010000086.1 GCA_039679385.1 Armatimonadia bacterium
TCCGTCCGCTATGGCAGCGAAATGCACGACGAACTAGAGTATGGGGAAGCGGCGAGGCAGCTCGGGCTTTGCCTCTTCCATGCTCTCGCTTGTGTCGGTCGCATCGATAATGGGCGCCTTTAACCCTAATCCCTCCTACCATGCAAGACACCGAAATTGACGTTTCGCCCCTTCTAGCCTCCCCCGGCTTCGCCCCTTGGCATTGCTCCAACTCCTGCGCCAGCCTCGGCCAGAACGCTGGCGCGCTCACTTGGCAAGCCTCGCAGCGCCACGCCTTGGCGCTTGTCCTTACCGAAGGGCAGAAGGAGGCCTTCCGGGGCTTCGTCCGATCCTCCGGAGGGTGGAGCGACGAGGAAACCGCAGCGTTCTCTGATGCCGACTTAACCGCCCTTTGCGTTCAATGGATTGCCGGAGACATTCGCGAGGGCTTTGGTGACGATTTGCCCGACGATCCCAGCGAGTGGGATTGGGTCGAGTATCTGCATATGGCCGATAACGGGTCCGTCGCCTCCACTCTTTACCTGAGCGACGGGAAACTTTTCTGGAGCTGCGCACGATGAAAACCGGAAAATGTGACCTGCGAAAACGGGAGAAATATCTAGCCGGGTATGTCATAGAAGGCACGCTATGCGGAGGGCCAGAGCTATTCCACGGGAGGGACTTCTGCGCAGCGTGGCCTAGCCGCCCAGGGTACCACCCCACCGTTTACAAAACGGAGGAGGAGGCTGAAAAGGTCCGAAGCACGCTTTCTGCGGTGGGAGTAACCCGCGTTCGTCCCTACGTTTACGAAACGGCAAACCCCGAGAACGCCAAAGGACTGCCCCTATTCGCCAAGTAAGATTCCCACCTTTTCCCTTCCCCTCGTCGGCCAACCGGCGGGAGCGAAGGGAACGGGAGGCAATCCCGCCTCGCTTAACAGCCTATTCCCTACCATGAAAACGACCGCCCTCCCCCCTTCAGTGCTTACCAAGAGCCAGACTAGGAACTTCGGCCCCGTTCCGTGCCCCTCATGGGGCGAAGGTTACACCATCACCGCGGCCGTTCGTTACGACGACCGCTGTGGAAATGGTCACAACACCTTCGGAATCACCGCGTCGATTCGTGGCCCGGGGGACCCCGACGCCGCGGGCGGGTGCCTGCACAACGAGATTGCAGGGGCTTTCCCCTCCCTCGCCCCGCTCGTCAAGTGGCATGGGGTTTCGTCGGATGGCCCGCTACACTATCTGGACAACGCCATTTTTCTGGCCGGCGAACGGGATTGCCACGGCCTCTTAAAGGGCGAGTTCCGCCAACACCTTTCCCGGGGCAAGTTGCAGGCGGGTGGAATCGAGGGGGTCCCGCTGTGGGAACTGGTTCACCCCGAGGGCATGAAGACAGAGATTTACGCCCACGAGAAACCCGCTCCGGTAACGCTTGAGTGGCAACCCTACGGCCGGACCGGAGAGGGCAAGGCCCGCGAGTTGGCATCCGCTCGCGTTTGCGCCTGCTGGCCCGAGGCGACCGACGAAGAACTCATGCAGGAGACCGAGGCCCTTAAAGCCGCGTTGCTGGCCCGCCTGCCCGCCTTGCTTGTCGAGTTCAAGGCTGCTGTCGAGTCCCTCGGGTTCACCTACTAACCCCCGATACCATGAACGCCTTCAACGTCTATCTTGGCGGTCGTCTAATCGACACTGTCTTCTATTCCAAATCGTACCGCATGACCTGCGACGAAGTGAGGCAATCCCTCATCGGCCACGATGGTTATGGCTATCGAATCACCGTCACCAAGAAACGCGCATGAAACACCTCCCCAACCTCGCAACCTTCTTAGTCGCCTGCCTCATCTGGAGCGTCGTTATCTATCTGGCCGTCAAGGCCGTTTAATACCATGCGTAAACCAACCCTCGCCGAGCTGTGCTCGGGCCTCCTCGCCACTACCCTGTGGCTCGCCGTGATCCTCCTCGCCGTCGAGGCACTTTGAACACAACCTTAACACCTCATCCCATGACACCGAAACTCGTTCGCACCACGAAACCCGCTTTGACTGGCCAACACCCCGACCTCCGGGGCGACTGCTCCGACCTCCGGGGCGACTGCTCCCGCCTCCGGGGCGACTGCTCCCGCCTCTCGGGCAACTGCTCCGGCCTCTGGGGCGACTGCTCCGACCTCTCGGGCAGCTGCTCCGACCTCCGGGGCGACTGCTCCGGCCTCTCGGGCAGCTGCTCCGACCTCCGGGGCGACTGCTCCCGCCTCTCGGGCGACTGTTCCGACCTCTGGGGCGACTGCTCCCGCCTCCGGGGCAACTGCTCCGGCCTCTCGGGCGACTGCTCCGGCCTCTCGGGCGACTGCTCCGACCTCCGGGGCAACTGCTCCGGCCTCTCGGGCAGCTGCTCCGACCTCCGGGGCGACTGCTCCGACCTCTGGGGCGACTGCTCCCGCCTCCGGGGCGACTGCTCCCGCCTCCGGGGCAACTGCTCCGGCCTCTCGGGCGACTGCTCCGGCCTCTCGGGCGACCTCGACGCTTGCGGCATCACTGTGGAAGACCGTGCCAGGGGCGTGGGTATAGCGTCTCTCATCGCCCCTTAATACCAGATACCATGCACCATATAACCACCAAAGCCCTCGACCGGCTCCTCGACGACCTCGCCGAAGAGCGCGTCCGCCAGCGTATCGAACTGGCCAACGAGACCGAACTCGGCCCCCAGCAGATCATCCTCTCCAGCCTCGCCGCCCGCAAGCAGGAGGTGTCCCGTGAGTGATCTCGCTATCACCGCTATACCCGCTACCATCGCCCGTCTCGGTCGCCCCCGCCTCAAAGAGGTGGGCGGCACCTCTGCTCTCCTCGCCCTCCTCGAAGAACACAGCATCCCCACACTCATGGAAGAGGGGCGGGTAGCCACGGCATCGGACCTCGCGGCCGCCTGCGTTGTCATACGACACCTAGTTGCCCTTTGGCGGAGGCAAGAGGCCGAAAAGCATGACCTCGCGAGGGAGTCCCGTCTGCTGCGGCAGGACCTCGACACGCTCTCTCGGGACGGCCGGTATCGGTAAACCAAATGCCTCAAATGACAAACGCACTCGGAACCCCCATCGCCCCCCGCGTCGGCTTCGCCCGCAGCAAGACGCGCCGGCCCGCCATCGGCCTGCACCTGCCCTCCGCCCGGGAGATCAAGCAAGCCGCCGACTCGTGGCAGCGCCGCCAGCCTATCGGGGCCAGCTCCGGCTACTTCAGCACCCCACCGCTCACCTCCAGGAACCTTAATAGGAAATTTGCATGACCTCCGACGACCTGCACTCGATCCGCTACTTCTGGGAGGAGAAGGGCGACCCTACCTGCTGGGTGGGTTGGGAAGCCGCGAAGCCCGACCTTCGCAAATGCTACCCGCAGATTCTTTGGGCGTGGGAGAACTACCTTGAAACTCGCCAGTGCCTCACGGAAAAAATACGGAACGCTATTACCGACCTCGGAGAGGATTAACACCATGATCGACCCAACCCGCCTTAAGGCCAATGTCCTGCGCCGCATCGCCGCCGATGCCTCGTGGGATGCCGGCCGCGCCAATCAGTTCGCCGTCGAGTGCCGTCGCGCCTCCGACATGGAAGCCGCGCGACTCCATGAGCACGACGCCGAGGGCCTCCGCCTTGTGGCCCGCGTCGCCAACGAGGAACTTCGCCGCAGAGGGGGGGCCCTGACATGAAATCCGACTTCCACCCCCACACCGAGAGGCTGCTTCGCGAGATCGTGGAGACCCTCCAGGCCGAGATTAGCTCCCTCGCTCGGCAAGCCAACGAGGAGACGTGCCCCGGCTCCCGCCAAGGCATCCTGGACGAGATCCAGGCCCTAAGGGAGGACAAGAAGGAGATAGTCGAGCTGCTGACTTGACATCCCCTAAACAATAAACATCTAAGAGGGCCATGCCGCCGTCCACCTCCAACCACCGTAAGCAGGTCGCCATCTCCGCGCTCCGCTGCGTCAACCCGACGGCCTTCCGTCGTGAGTTCCACACCGCTTACGGGGTCATCTGCCCCGACGGCAAGGTGTTCTCGACCCTCCGCGACGCCAGCATTGCCCTCGGCTATCGCCCCGGCACTCTCCGGACCCTCCGCTCGCAAGCCGGGGGCAAGGGGCAGATGCTCCTGCGCGGGCTCACTGTAACCTTCTTGGACTGATACCACCATGACCAAATACGACCTCGCGCTCCCATCAGGGATGATCATCGACGCATTCGAACTCAGTATCGGTCCAGACCTTTCTCCATGCTATGGGTCGGACGGTACCCTCTCGGCGGGTTACGACGAGGCAACCGGCGATCCCATCCCTTTCTCCAAGGAGGACCGCAAGTTCATCGCCGCCTTAGCTATTTCATATTGGACAAAGTTCGCTGAGCAGCCCTAGCCCCCATGCCCCTCTACTTCGGAGCCGATGGCTCCAACATGGGCAGCGTCGTCGCGCTGCCCGTCACCTCCTTCGCTCAATTCGTCAAAGAGCAACTCGGCCACCCGGCCATGCTCAATGTCACCCGTGAGGAGTTTCATGCGATGCCCAAGGACAGACGCAACGCCACCAAGCGCGTGCCGTTCTTCGTCCCCGCGACGTTCACCTCCTCGCCGTCACGCCGTGCCCACGAGTTAGCCGGCCCGTGCAACTTGATCGCCCTCGACATCGACGACGAGAACGTCGCGATGGCCAAGGTCTACGCCCGCACGCCGCAGGCTCTCCACGAAGCCCTCGACCCCTTCGCCTTCGCGGCCTACCTGACAGCCTCTTCCACCTTGGAAGCCCCCCGGATGCGCATTGTGGTGCGTGCCGAGGGCATCGCCCCTGCTTCCTATCCCGAGGCCGTCCGCTCGGTGGCGAAGATCCTGGGCCTGCCCAAGATCACGCAGGAGAGCCTTGTCGCCGTCCAGCCGATGTACCTGCCGACGCTGTTCGCCGGGGAGGATCTCCTCGGGGTGCATCCCCTGCTCACCGCCCGACCGGAGGGCGAGGCGTTCGAGGTCAAGCATATCAAGGACGCCGACGTGGCCCTTGCCTCCCGCACCCCGCTCAACCCCGAGGAGGCCACGGCGGACGATCTGGAGTTTCTCGCCGCGCCGGTTGACGAGGTGACCCTCGCGGATATGGAGAGCGCCGTCGCCTCCCTCGATCCCGACATGCCCTACATGGAGTGGCTGGAGGTCGCGGCCTCGCTGCGCCACCAGTTCCCCAAAGACCCCGAGGCCGCCTACGCGGTCTTCGATTCCTGGAGCGCCAAAGGCAGCAAGTACGCCGGAGCAGAGGACACCAAGGCCAAGTGGTCCTCGCTGCGACAGACGCCCCGAGGCCGCAAGCCGGTCACCGCCCGCACTCTCCTCTTCCGTGCCGCCGCTGCTGGCTGGGTCGGAGCGGGGAAGATCTCGGTCAAGATGCACAAGGCCCTCACGGCATGGTTGGACACGCCGGGACTCACGCCTCAGCAGCTCATGGTCGAGGCCCCCCGCCGCATCGCCGCCGCGCCGATGCTCTCTCAGCTCGAACGCGCTGATCTGCTCTCCATCCTACACCAGAAGCTCAAGGAGGCGGGGCTCAAGATCTCCTCCAACGACCTGCGCAAGGAGATGCACCGCATCGCCAAGCTGGCCTTCGCGCCGGCCGAGACGGTCAAGTCCGCCCCCGAGAGCCAACTGCCCGGCTGGGCGAAAGGATGCTGCTACGTCGCCGGGCAGGACGTGTTCTTTTTCCGCCAAGGGGATCGCCGCTACGCCCCCGACGTGCTGAACAACATGTACAACGTCTACCTCATGCCCCAAGGCGGCAACGACTCCGGCAAGCCCTCGATCTACGCCAAGGACTACCTCTTGAACGTTGTGCGCATCCCCAGGGTTGACCAGTTCTCCTACGACCCGGCGAACGCGGGCCTCACCTTCATCACCGACCCGGTGACGAACACCCGGTTCGTGAACACCTATCGCCCCACCTACCCCGAGCCCGATGAAAAGGGTGCGGCGGAGCTGGGCGCACTGGTGGAGGCCCACGTCCGCAATCTCTTCGACCAGTACGCCGAGATGCTTCTGAGCTACCTCTGCTTCATCGTGCAGAATCCGGGGCGCAAGATCCGCTGGTCCCCGCTGCTCCAAGGCGCCCCGGGCTGCGGCAAGACTCTCATCGCCATGCTGCTCAAGGCCGTGCTCGGGCCGACCAACGTGAGACTGACCGACGCCGACCAACTCTTCCGCAACTACAACGGCTGGGCCGAGGGTGCGCAGGTCGTGGCTTTCGAGGAGGTGCGCGTGGTCGGGCACAACCGCCATCAGGTCATGAACAGGTTGAAGCCGGTCATCACCAACGACGAGGTGACAATCGAGGAGAAGTACATCAAAGCGTCGCAGGCCCCCAACATCACCAACTACATCCTCCTCACCAACTACCAGGACGCCCTCGCCCTCACCCCCGACGACAGGCGCTACTTCGTCCTCTTCGCCCGCTACCAGACCGAGGAGCAGGTTGCCGAGATGGGGAAGGGCTACTTCAGGAAGCTCTTCGGGGCCATCGACCACAGCGCCCCGCAACTGCGTCACTGGATGCTCTCCCGGCCCATCTGCGACGAGTTCGATCCTGACGCCCACGCTCCCCGCACGATCCACCGCAACGAGATGGTCGGAGCCGCCTCCAGCCCCATTGCTGTCGCGATCCGCGAAGCCCTCGACGACTCGACCAACCCGCTCATCACCGACGAGGCCGTCAGCCTGAAAGCACTGACAGACTGGCTCTCGGCCAAGGGCGTCCGCGAGGGTAGTGGCCAGTCCATCACAAGCGTCCTGCGCGAGTTCGGCTTCCGCTCCGCCATGCGCTCCCGGCTCCCCGACGGCCGGCACAGCTTCTGGGTCAAGCGTGGGTCCGAGGCGGATACGAACGTGTCTGCTGCGGTGTCACGCATGGTCGCCAACGAAGTCGGAGATGAAGGGGGGATTTTGTGAAGCCCCTGCGAATCTTAGTTGCTTGCGAGTGCTCCGGTGCCGTGCGCCGGGCCTTCCGGGCACTGGGCCACCGCGCATGGAGCTGTGATCTGCTCCCGTCGGAAGACGACTCGACGTACCACTTCTGCGGAGACGTTCGCAATTGGATTACCCCGACTTGGCTCGAAGAGTGGGACGCGGTGATCGCCTTCCCGCCCTGTACCGACTTGTGTGTGTCCGGGGCTCGCCACTTCGCTGCGAAGCGGGCCGACGGTCGGCAGCAAGCCGCCATCAACTTCTTCACGATGTTCACCCGGCTCTCTTGCCCGTGGGCCATCGAGAACCCTGTGGGCATCATGTCCACCCACTACCGCAAACCCGACCAGATCATCCAGCCGTGGCAGTTCGGCCACGGGGAGACGAAGGCGACCTGCCTCTGGCTCAACGGTCTGCCCAAGCTGGTTCCGACCAACGTGGTCGGGGGTCGCGAGGCGCGTATCCACAGAATGGCCCCGAGCCCAACCCGTGCGGCGGATCGCTCCCGCACCTATCCCGGCATCGCTGCTGCAATGGCCGATCAGTGGTCCCGTGCGCTCTCGGAGAGCATCCTCTAGTATCCTGAAAATAGTACACGCAAACTGCTTGCAATAGTCGAAACACCCGCCATAGTCCACGCCATGACACCGACAGACGATACCGAAAGCCGCGCCCGCGCCGCCCAATGGGAGACTCAGAGGGCCTACCATTTGATGAGCCGCGCCCCCAATTTTGACCGGGCGGAGAGGATCGCCGCCCACTATCTCCGCAGCGCGGCCAGTGCCCAGTACCTGCTCAAGATCGTCGAGATGGTGCGCAACGGCGCGGAATGGACCCCTGAAGTCGAGGAGATGGTCAAGTACCTTTCCGACAACCTCCGAGCCCACCACGCCGCCGACCTCGGGATCGAACTGATTTGGTCTGACCACCTTCAAGAATCCTAATCCGATGACACCGACAGACGATGACCTGACCCGCCGACGCCGCTGCGGCCAACACTGCTCTCCCGTCCAGGAGCGGGAGATCGCGCACTACCTCCGTCAGGGCGCGACCAACTCCGAGGCCGCTGAATACTTCCAGCGCTGCCGTCGCACCATCGCCCGCATCCGGGCACGTTACCTCTCCACCCCCATCACCACCAACCAAGACAACGACATCCTATGAGCATCGAAACCGAAATCGCCAGTCTCACGACTGCCATCCGCAACCTGACCGACGTGCTCCTCGCCTCTGCGGCGAAGGCGCTCCCCGCCCTGACCCCGACCGTGACGGTCGCCGCCGTCTCCACCACCGTCAGCGAGCCCGTCACCACGGAGGTGCCGGCCCCCGAGCCGAAGAAGGCCGTGAAGAAGGAAGCCGCTCCGGTCCCTGCCCCCGCTGCTCCCGTTGCTCCCGTTGCAGCCCCCGCTCCGGCCCCGGTGCCCACCGTCTCCGAAGATGATTTGCGGGTGCAAATCGTCGAACTCGCCCGGCCGAACATGGCTGACGCGGCGTTCAAGGCGTTCCTCGGCGGCAAGCTGTCCGAACTCCAAGGTGCTCCGTGCTCCATCTCCGGCACCGGCAAGTTGCCCAAGATCGACGCGGCCCACCTGCCGACCCTCCTCGCCGCCATCAACAAGCAACTCGGGAAGTAATGAAAATCTCCCTCCAACCGTCAGCGGCGCACCGCTGGCTCAACTGCACCGCCTCGCCACGTTTCCTCGCGGAGCACGAGGCGGAGTTGCCCAAGCGTGATACCGAGTACTCTACCGAGGGCACCCTCGCTCACGATGTCGCGGAGAAGATGCTGCTCGGTCAGCCGTGGTCCTGCGACCCGGTCATGGTCGAGCACGTCACCGGATACGTCGAGCGGGTGAAGGCGAACCTCGCCACCGCCCGTGAGGGTGCCACGCTGCACGTCGAGACCAAGGTGCCGCTGTTCTACATGGCCGACCGCAATGGGCGTATCGACACCACGGTCATGGACAAGGTGGACATCTGCCTCATCGTCCGCGACCTCAAATATGGCGAGGGCGTCATGGTCGAGGCTGAGAACAACGAGCAGCAGGCCATCTACGCGGAGTCCTTCATCCGTGACCAGTGGCCCGACATGCCGGCCGACGGGCTCGTCCGCATCGTCATCGACCAGCCCCGTGCTCGTGACGGAGTCACGATCAAGGACTGGGTGCTGACCCGGTCGGAGCTGGGTCTCTTCTGCTCCCGCATCGGCGCTGTGGCCCGCAAGATCATCGCCGACGAGGACACGCAGTTCGCCCCCGGCTCAGCGTGCCGCTTCTGCGAGGCCAAGGGCATCTGCCCCGCCCGTGGCAACCAAGCCCTCGCCGTGCTCCCCGAGGAGACGACGATGCAGCTCGGCGGCCTCCCGCCCCCCGAGGGGCTCACGGAGGATCAGATGCGCCGCATCGTCGAAGCCAAGGGCCAGTTGGTTGACTGGCTCGACTCCGTCGAGGCCCACGTCTTCGCCCGCCTGACCGAGGGCAAGGAGTTCCCCGGCTTCAAGCTGGTGGAAGGTCGCTCCAACCGCCAGTGGGCTGACGAAGCCGAGGCGGCGAAGAAGCTGCGCCGCTTCATCGCCAAAGAGGCGCTCTGGTCCGCACCGAAGTTCCTCACCCCCGCCCAAGCAGAGAAGGCCCTCAAGAAGCCGCTCAGGCCCGTCACTCCCCGACTGGAGAAGGCCCTTGTCCGTCTCATCGTCAAACCTGAGGGCAAGCCCGTGCTGGCCCCCGAGTCCGATCCCCGCCCCGCCATCTGCCAGAACCCTTTGGAAGGACTCGTTGACGAGTCTCTCCTGTAACCAAACCGCTAGTAACCAACAAAAACAGACATCATGCAAATCAAGATCAAAGACGTTCGCCTCTCGTTCCCCTACCTCTTCTCCCCGCAGAAGGGCACCAACGACGACGGCACCCCCAACGGCAAGGACACCTACGCGGCCACCTTCCTCTTGGAGAAGAAGCGCCATGCCGCCACCATCGTCGAGATCAACAAGGCCGTCGCCGAGTTGAAGCTCGACCCGAAGATCAAGGGCAAGCCCTGCAAGCATCTGCCCCTGCGCGAGGGCGCGGAGAAGTCGCACCTCGACGGCTACGACGAGGACATCATGTTCCTCACCGCCCGCTCGCCCCGCAAACAGGTGGTCGTGGACGTGAACATGAGCC
The DNA here is from genome assembly GCA_039679385.1 of Armatimonadia bacterium. Lineage (NCBI taxonomy): Bacteria > Bacillati > Armatimonadota > Armatimonadia > Armatimonadia bacterium. The sequence goes on from JBDKVB010000086.1 coordinate 10,110, forward strand.
CGCTCTCCGCCGAGGACGGTCGCCCCTATGCCGGGTGCTACGTCAACGCGGTCATCGACATCTTCCCCTACGTCCACCCCAAGAGCGGTGCGGGCATCTCTGCGTCGCTGCGGGCGGTGCAGTTCAAGCGCGACGGCGATCCGTTCGGTGAGAAGCCGGTCGATCCGACCGAGGTGTTCCAGGACGAGAGTGGTGACGAGTCACCACTCTGATACCCTCCGGTGCCGCGATCTATGGCTGGCTCGGCACCGGCCCATCCTCCCTTCGGGGAGGGTGTTTTGAGCCTCTGTTTTCTGACGGTACTTGGGTCGCGAGGGACACATGGGTACCACAGAGGGCGGAGGCTCAAAACACCCCAACCAAGTACGCCATGAAATTCCTACGCATCGAAAAATCGCTTACGTCAGTCGAGAACGTCGTTCTCACGATTGTCAACCGCCGCGAAGGCGCGACCCTGCTCAACGTGGACGAGTGCCACAGTATCGAGGTGTGTGCCGCTGACCTGCGTGGCTTCATCGGATGGGGAATCCCCGGCCACCTGTCCGTGGTGGATGGAATGGCCCTCTCGCATCTGGAGGACATGGCCGAAGGCCGGATCGCCCGTGAAGAGTACCCGGTTGAAGACCAGATCACGCCCGGTACCCTCCAAGGGCTCTGACCATGAGCTTCACCTCAGACACCTACCACGTCGCCAAGAAGGCGCACCGCTGCTACCTCTGCGGGGGGTTGATCCCTGTCGGGGAGCGGTACAACAAGAGGGTTGGCACGAACGATGGGGATTTCTGGTCAATCCACATGCACAACTTCTGCTCCGAGATCGCCCACGAGGAGTACCGTGACCAAGACGCTTGGGAGTTCCACGACGAATACGAGTTCCGCGAACTTCTTGCCGACCACGAACGCGCCCGCGCACAAGAGTCATGATCCACCTCGACTACGAAACCTACTCGCCCCTCGACCTCACAGAGGTCGGCGTCTTCAAGTACGCGGAGCACCCCGAGGCGGAGATCCTCATGTGCGCAGTTGCTTCCGAGACGGAAGGGCCGTTCCTGCTCGTCAACCCGAAGTGGGAGAGCGTGCGGGCGAGTGACCCACTGCCGCAGGAGTTGTTCAGCCTTTTCTACGCCGCTTTTGAGCTTCGGGAGGGTGAGATATGGGCGCACAACGCGCAGTTCGAGTTCGCCATCACTGAGAAGTTGGGTGGGCAACTGCTCCGTATGCCCACAGTTACTTTCCCCAAGCCCGACATTTCCCAGTGGCGCTGCACCGCTCTCCTCTGCCGCCGTGCGGGGTTCCCCGCCAAGCTGGAGAAGGCTTGCGAGATGCTCGGCCTGCCGCAGCAGAAGGACGCACGCGGCAAGGCTCTGATCCGCAAGTTCTCTACGCCCGACCCGAAGACGGGCAAGCGCACGCTGCCCACAGATGACCCCGAGGCGTTCCGGGAGTTCGGCGAATACTGCTTGCAGGACGTGCGGGCGGAGATGGCCCTGCACAAGGCCCTCAAGGCGTTCGCCCCGACCGGAGACCTGCTCCGCGCCTTCACATGGGATCTCAAGGTCAACGCTCGGGGCTTCAAGGTAGACGTACCGGCGCTGCGCAACGCGCAGGAGATCATCGAGTCCATCGAAGCCGAGAGCGGCGCGGAGTTCCTGAAGATGACCGGCGTGGCCCACACCCAGCGGGAGAAGGCTCGGCAGTGGTTCATCGCCCACGGGCTCAACCTGCCGGACATGCAGGCGGCGACCTTGGGCGCTGTGGATCTGGACAAAGTCCCCGTCGAGGCCGGCAACGCGCTGAGCCTCTACTCCACGATGCAGTTCGCAGCGGTCAAGAAGGTCCGCACGATGCTTAACTGCGTCTGCGCCGACGGCCGGGTGCGCGGCGGGCTGCAATTCCACGGTGCCTCGACGGGGCGGTGGAGCGGCCGACTCGTCCAGCCCCAGAACTTTGCCAAGCCGAAGAAGCACCATCGCAAATACACCGAGGGGTTCTTCGCTTCGTTGCAGATGGGCTTCGACCGGACCGCATTGGAGACGCTCTACGGCGACTGCTACGGCCTGATCTCAAGCTCGATCCGGCACTTCATCGCCGGCCCCCTGCTGGACGCCGACTACAACGCCATCGAAGCTCGCATCGTCGCATGGCTGGCCGGGCAAGAGGACGTGCTCCAGTGCTTCCGCGACGGCAAGGACCTCTACAAGTGGATGGCCTCGGGCATCTACGGCATCCCCGAGGGGCTCGTCGATGGCGACCAACGCCAACTCGGCAAGGTGACCATCCTCGGCTGCGGCTACCAGATGTGGTGGCCGAAGTTCCAGAAATCCGCCAAGGACATGTACGAGTTGGAGCTGTCCGACGCCCTCTCGGAGAAGGCGGTCATGGCCTATCGGGACCGCTGCTCCAAGGTGGTGCAGTTGTGGGCCGCTTTGGAGACTGCCGCACGCTCGGCCATCTCCAATCCGGGACAGACCTTCAAGGCAGGAGCCTACCTGTCCTTCACCGTCAAGAAGGTCGGCCCCGTCTCCTACCTGCTCATCAAGCTGCCCTCCGGCCGGCATCTGGCCTACCCGCACCCCCTGCTGGAGGAGGACAAGCGTCGCAACAAAACAGGTATCAGCTTCTTTGGGAACATCGAAGGTGAAGCGTGGGGCCGGGTCTTCACTTTTGGCGGCAGTATTCTGGAAAACAGTACGCAAGCGATTGCGTTTGACCTCATGGCCCACGGGGGTATGAACGCTGAATCCCAAGGGTATTCAGTCAC
>JBDKVB010000087.1 GCA_039679385.1 Armatimonadia bacterium
TGGAGGACCTCCTTCATGGCGGCCTCTTTGTCTGGGTGAGTCAGTGCCGGATCGGGCCAGCCCCAGAAGTCCATCATGAAGATGCCGCCCCAGCCTTCTGCCTGCTCACCGCGACCGTTCTCGACAACGGCACGGACCTTGGCGAAGTCGAGGCGCTCTACAACGACGGCACCGAACTTGAGGGGAGTGCGAGCGACACAGGGCGTGTAGAAGGCTTCGAGCGACTTGACGCGGATATCGGAGAGCATGGGAGTACCTCCGGGAGGGTGCCTGGGCACTCAGGTGCCGTGGCAGGGGTGATCACAAACGACAGGCGACCGCCCGGTGGGCGGTCGCCTGAGAGTGACGAAGGGAGCCCGCTTAGGGCATCGAGGAGCCCTGGTACATGGAGGTCGGCTTGGGGGGCTCGTACTTGTTGGTGTTCTCGGTCAGCATGCGCTGCTCGCCGGTCTGGACGTCGCGGACGAGCAATCCGTGGGTGATGTAGCGGTCGGCACCGCGGGCCTTGCCGAGAAGCCCGGAGTAGACCAGCTTGGTGCCGTCCGGTGACCAGCAGACGCTGCGCAGGTCCTTCGCTTCGGTGTCGAAGTCCTGGGCAACTTCCAGGACCGGGCCGCTCTTGGGGTTCAGGGCGAAGACATGGCGTTCGGCCGGGGCTTGCCCACTCACCAGGACGCCGGTGGGAGACCAGCGGCCGCCGCTAACTGCGAGCGCCTGACCGGCCAGCTTCTTCTCCTGCGCCTGACTGTCATCGGGCTTGCGCAGGACCATGTAGTCGGTGATGACCTGCTGGTAGGAGGGGCCCATGCCCTCCATGCCGGAGCCACCGGAGCCGCCCATGTCCATCATCGTGGTCTCGACCTTGACGACCTTGATGTCGCGGCGCTGCATGAGGATCAGCGGCTCGGTGGGAGACCAGGCAGCGAACTCGACACCCTCGGCGATCTTGCGCTTGCTCGAGCCGTCGGTGGCGAGCATGTAGAGGACCTTCTTGGTGGTGGGCTCAGGTGGCGGCTGGTTCATGCCCTCCATGCCTGACCCTTCCATGCCTGGCTCCATACCCGGCCCCATGTCTGAGCCTTCCATCATGCTCTCCTCGGAGGACCGCATGACGGAGACGGGTGGCGGGACGAGCGCTTCGGCCGCGATCGGTGTCCCGACTGCCATCGTCTCGACGGCGATGGGAACCTCGACGATCACCCAGACGGCGTCACTCTTGTCGGTCCAGCCGGCCTGGATGAACTTCTCGTTATCGCGAACCGCATAGAGCGTGCGAGGCTCGCCGTCCTTGGAGCCAACGAGGACTTCGGTCATGTTGGCGCCGCGGGGCTCGACCAGCATGATCTTCTCCCTGTCGGGAGAGTACTGGAAGAGGTTGGGGTTGCCCACGTGCATGAAGAAGGTGACCTTTTTGGGGTCCTGGCGATCGATGACCCACAGGTCGGGGACGATGGTCTTGGACCCCTGCGGAGCGCGGTTGAAAGCGATCACGCCGCTGCTATCGGGCAACCAGGCCACGGGCTCCATATTGTAGACGAAGACCGGCTTCGTATCGACCGTCGCGTCGGCAGGGACGATCCCCGCCCGGATGTAAGGCAGCTTGCCTGCGTTGGGCGGGACGGTCCGAGTGAAGGCAATCCATTTGCCGTCCGGGGACCAGACCGGGTTGACGTCAGTGAACTGCTGGACAATGCCCACCTTCGCCAGCGCAGCCTCGTATTCCCCATCCTGCTGGGCGAGGACTGCCAGAGGGGCGAGCAGGGCAAGTAGCGCGAGAACTAGGGTTGAGCGCATGGCACATCGCCTCCTGAATCTGCAGGGCGCCGGCTATCCTCTGGGGCCCGCGGGTTGTGGTTGTGGTGGTGTGGGTTTCTTGCTGGTGTCGGGAACCTGTGAGATGCGGACCACGTCGCCGGTATCGATGTCGGTGACGAAGACGCCGTTGCCTGCTTCGTCAACGCCGCCGAAGACCAGACGCTTGCTGTCCGGCGACCAGCAGAAGGGCTTGCTGCCACCCGGAGCGCCGGCGAGATTGGCGGCGACGCGGCGGATGGGTGTGCCGTCGACAGGAGCGACCGAGAGGGAATAGGGTGCCTTGGTGCCCCACATGAAGGCGACGAACTTGCCGTCGGGCGAGGCTTCCATGGCGGTGGCGTAGGCAGAGGTGAGCTTGCGCTGCTCGTTGCCCTGGTCATCGTACAGGTAGACGCCGGTCTGATCGCCGGGCCACAGCGCGACGGGCCAGGGATTGGCACCCGGAGCGGGCTTGATGGAAGCAGCACATAGTTGGCTGTTCGGGACGGAGACAGCGAAGCTGCCGGCTCCGACGCCCCGGACGATGGGTGTGACCTGCCGGTTTGCCTTGCCGATGCCCAGCGCCTGAGCCTGCCCATCCTGGGCAACAACCCAGACGCCCGAGCCGTCGGCAGTGAAGGCGGCAGGACGTGCGAGGTCAAGAGTGGGGCAGAACCCGGAGTTGCGGGTGGAGTCCCTGCGAGCGGGGAAGAAGACGAGCGACTTGCCCTGCTCATAGGGGATCACGAACTGGTCCCCGGCCGGAGAAACGCGGACCCAGTTGAGGATGGCCGGGTACCACCGGGTGCTGTTGGCGCCTGACAGATCCATGCCATAGACACCCCAGGACTGGTACTGACGGGTCCCGAAGCCCTGGAAGGCAACAGCGACACCGACCCGCGAGCGATCCATGATGAGGGCACGACCGGCGGCGACCTTCGTCGGCTGGCCTCCGGTGAGGGGAACGCGGTAGAGACCCTCGAACTGGTAGTAGGGCTGGGCCTGCACCATCCCCTCACTGCCCATGCCGGGATCACCTACCATTCCGGAGCCCTCGCCATACATCGACATTGGCGAGGCAATGGGCACGATCGTCCAATCGTTGCCGGTGGAGGCGCTTACGCGACTGAACAGGACGCTAGTACCATCTGCCGACCAGGAGGGGCTGAGATCGAGCATCCCCGGAGGTGCGGCCTGCATTCCTTCCATGCTCATGTCCTGAGCGAAGGACGGAAGGGCTGCCACTACAGCGACCAACACGAAGAGGTACCACCGCATGGTATGGTCTTCTCTCCCTTCGGAATGTCGGACCCGAGGCTCGCGTGCGTAGCGGGACTAGGTCCACACTGACGACGAACCCGCTGCCTCTTGCGGAGTGCGGTTCTCACCCCGGGCTACAAAGGCCACAAGTGCATTCACTAGTTGAGACGTACCGCCTGCCTTCCAGGTTTCAGGCAGGCGCCAACCTGCGAGGCCACCCTTCGCGTGCGCACACGACGAGGGCGCACCTCAGTATAACAGTTATCCGCAGGATGCAAAACCTCCTTCTCGCTATTTGCGAATGCCTGGAGTCACCTTCCGAGCGCAACTTTCGCGCTGTCATCTGTCCAAGGGGATAGATGGGGATATGCGTTGACAGGCGGATGCTAATCCGCTATTCTTCGCGGCGGGTCGGTCAGGTGGGAGGGAGCCGGCGTGGAAACATGGGAAACACGCTCGTACCTCCTTCTCGCACTGACGTCGCCATCCGTCATTTGAAGGAGGTTGGGCGTATGAAGAAACTGACACTCGCCGTACTCGTGGGCACCCTCCTGGTTGTCACGAGCATTGCCGGTTACTGCCAGACCGCACGCAGCGTGGGTATGGGCATGACCGGTATCGGCACGGCAGACGACGCGGCAGCATGGCTGTTCAACCCCGCGGGTCTGGCGAGCATGAACGTAAAGCCGCAGGCCGGCAACGACGTGGCCTGGCAGTTCATCGGTGGCGCCGACTACGACGCTGATATGCCGCTGGATGAGGACTTCGTGCATGTCGGTGCCTTCGCCGACAACCAGGGCTTCGGCCTTGGCCGCATCAAACTTAACGACGTTGACGCCACGATCTACGGTGGCGGCTATGGCTTCAAGCTCAACAGCAACTGGAGCCTCGGTGCTAGCCTCCTGCACGGCAAGGTTGGCGGCGGCGTGTTCGTGAAGGCCGCAGACGCGGACTTCGACCAGAGCGAGACGCTGGTTAACGCGGGCGTCATGTACCAGTGGGTTCCGAGCTGGAGCGCCGGTAAGGCTGCCAAGCTGTCCGTCCTGTGCTTCGACACCTTCGACACGCTGCAGACCCTGTGGAATGCCGGCTTCTCCACCTACGTCGGCTCCAAGCTGCTCGTCGATGTCGACTGCCTAGACCTGCGCGACAAGACCGCTGCCAGCTTCGACAAGAGCGGTCGCATGTTCAACTATGGTGCCGAGTACCAGTTCAACGACTGGCTGACCCTCCGCGCCGGTTCTCAGGATGGCGACTTCGGCTTCGGCGGCGGCTTCAACATCGCCGGCTGGAAGATCGATGCGGGTCACATCAAGCTCGAGAGCAACGGCTACGACGCTTCGCAGACCCTGATCTCCCTGACCAAGGACTTCTAGGTCGCGTCGCGGGCTTGTCCCGCACCTGGTTCGCACAAAGATCGAGGGGCTGTCCATCTGGACAGCCCCTCGTTTTGTTCTCGGCAGATTGCCGCGCCCTCCGTGAGGGAGTTGTTAGTACCCACACGCCTTTGTCCACGTGCCTACGAGAGTTTCCGCCCTGCGCACAGACCGCTAAGGGCGTGTCGCCTCGGCGGTCACCAACAGGGCTCTGAGGGTGAGGCCGGCGTACCTCACCCCCGTCTCGCTCTCGCACGACTCCCCCACTCCCCGCGTGGAGTGGGGGCTTGGGGGGTGAGGTGCCGTTGCGGGCGCCGCGCTAGATCCGCACCTGGCGCGTGGACCCTTCGGAGCAGCTAGATCTTCCAGTACTCGTTGACCGGATCCTGGTAGGCTGAGACCTTGCCGTCGAAGACATCCTGGACACTGACGGTCGCGCCGCCGGCGTGCGAGGATTCGTAGAGCGCCAGGCACAACGACTTGGTCAGCTTGGTGGTCTGCGCGTCGATCTCGGGCTTGCGGCGGCTGAGCACCGAGTCGATGAAGTCCCAGCACTCCAGGGACACGTCGTTGGTTACGCCGTAGGGGAACAGCCTCGCGTAATCCTCCTTGCTGAGCTGGGCCTTGTACTCCGCCTCGATCTCTTCGTAGGTCTTCTTCGAGCCGTCAGCCATCGTCAGGTCGGCGCCGTTTTGGAAGGTGTGCATCCAGCCGCCTCGGTCCCGCGCACTGCCCTCCGAGCCATACAGAATCTGCGCTGCGACGCCCTCGCCAACCGCTGAGAAGGACCATGACCAGTTGCACAGGAGTCCGCTCTTGAAGCGGATCGTCGACATCCAGGAATCCTCGACATCCATGGGCTTGCGGCCGAGCTCCGGCGAGTCGATCATGACCTCCTGGAAGGTGCCCAACCACGCGCTGACTGTGTCCACCTCGCCGAAGAGGAAGTTCATCATGTCGGCGAAGTGCGCGCCGGCGTCGAAGATCATCCCGCCACCGGTGAGGAGCTTGAGACGGCGCCACTGTGACGCGTAGTTGCCGGCGTCGGCATTGAAGTCGCGGTTCGAGAAACCGATGACGGACAGGAAGCGCAGGTCGCCGATCATGTGAGCTTCGTTCACGGCCCAGTTCATGGCCCGGGCCTTGATGCCGCGACGCACCTGCTCGGCGACGGCGACGAACCGGTTGGCCTTGCGGGCTGCCTCGAGGATGCGGTTGCTTGCCTTGATGGTGATGCCGCAGGGCTTCTCGACCATCACATCGAGTCCTGCTTCGAGACAGGGGATGGCAGCAGTGTGGTGGAAGGCGTGCGGAGTGCACAGGTCGGCGGCGATGATGCCCTCCGCAGCGGCACCGGCAGCGAGGTCTTCGGCGGTGTTGAACAGCTTCGGCTCCCAGCCGAACATCTCCTTGACCTTGGCGGCGAAGGCGTCCCGGCGCTCCGGGTAGGGCTCACACAGGCCGGCGATCTCGAACTTGTCGAAGCCGGCGTCGAGCATGGTCTTGTAGCCGTTGAGATGCGCGCCGGCGATGCCGCCGGTGCCCACGATCGCGATCCGAGCCTTGCTGGCGTCTGACATGATGGAGTGCCTTTCTGAGTTAGGGTGCAGCGGCCGTGTACGTGCGGCGCCTCCGAAGAAGCGGTCGGGTCTCGCGGGTCTAGCGAATACGCGACTCGGTGTCCCACATATCAGCGTTCGCGCCGAGCTTGTCTTTGACGGGCCTGGTGGCGTCGCTGAGGCGGGCCAGAATCTGGGGGTCGAGGCTAAGGTCGGCGGCGCAGGCGTTCTGGCGTGCCTGGTCGGCGTTGCGCATTCCGGAGATGACGGTGGTGACAGCCGGTTGAGCCAGCAGCCAGGCGAGAGCGACGTCGGCCATGGGCTCGCCGAGTTCACTACAGACAGCAGAGATCTTGGCGATGGCCGCGAAGGTCTCCTCCTCGGCGCCCTCCTCGGTGTGGCGTGACTGCGGGCGAGTCGCAGCGAAGTGCCGGGTGCGAGCGCGACCCTCCGGCACCTGGTCGGCGTGGGTGAACTTGCCGGTGAGCAGTCCCTGCATGAGCGGGCTGTAGCAGATGATGCCGATTCCGTGCTCCACGCACAGGGGCTGGATCTCGTACTCGACGGCGCGGAACAGCAGGTTGTAGCACAGTTGGTTCGAGACAGGAGTGCCCGAGGCCATCAACTCGGTGAGGTCTTGTGGGCCGAAGTTGGAGACGCCGAGCTCACGGATCTTGCCCTCGCGCTGCAGCGCCAGGAGGGTATCCCAGGTCTCGGTGAAGGTGACTTCGCGGCAGGGCCAGTGGAGCTGGTACAGGTCGAGGTAGTCTGTCTGGAGGCGACGCAGGCTGTCTTCGCAGGACTTGCGGAGGCTGGCCGGAGTGTGATGAGTCGGGAGAGCCTTCGAGGCGAGAATCACCTGGTCGCGCATGCCCTTGAAGAACTCGCCGAGGATCTGCTCGGAGAAGCCATCACCGTAAGCCTCGGCCGTGTCGAAGAAGTTCACGCCGGACTCGAGAGCGGCCCTGATTGCCTGGTGGGTGTCGGCCTCATCCTGAGGACCCCAGGTGGAGTCGCCGACGATGGCCCAGCAGCCCATGCCGACGGCTGAGACCTCAAGATCGGAATTGCCCAGTTTGCGGTACTGCATCGGACTCCCTTTCTTTGCTAGGAGGAGGTCGTCCTGGAGGAGATACGCCTCCGGGAAGAGGCTCCCCGGGGTACGCGGCAAGTTAGGAGCCTTGCCGATGGGTCCACGGCGCTAATGGTATAACTGAACCGGCAAAGAGAGTCCAGAGGGGGAGGTTGTGGCAGCCCGGTCGCGCACAACCGGGCAGGTCTGATCGAGGCGAAGGGGGAAACAACCCCAACCAGGCGGGTGTGCGACACGACAATACAGGGAGTCTTCCTATGGATACCGTAATGCAGTCTCAGCGTGAAGTGCCTGTGATCGCCGATGTAGATGTGTGCGTGATCGGCGGCGGCCCCGGCGGGTTGCCCGCTGCCCTCGCAGCCGCACGGCAGGGCGCTGATACGATGGTCGTCGAGATGCAGGGCTTCTTCGGTGGCATGGCGACGGCGGGGCAGGTCGGCCCGATCCTCGGTCACACGGGCTCGAGAGCTCACAACCCGACGATTGCCGGCATCGCGCAGGAGATCTGCGAGCGCATGGCGGCCATCGGGGAGGCGACTCCGTGGGAGGAAGCCGTCAAGCAGTGGGGCATCTCCTTCAACACCGAGGGGCTCAAGGTCATCGCCGACCGGATGATCCAGGAGGCCGGAGTGAAGACGATGCTGCACACCTTCTTCGTGGACAGCGTCGTCGAGTCGGGCCGGATGACCCATGCCCTGGTCGCGAGCAAGTCCGGCCTTCAGGCAATCCGCGCCAAGGTCTTCGTCGATGCCACAGGTGATGCCGATGTCGCCTTTCGTGCCGGCTGCGAGTGCACCCACGGACGCCCGGCTGATGGGAAGCCCATGGCTATGGGCAGCATGTTCCGCATCGGCGGAACGGAGACGCTGACGCCTGAAGTCCGGAAAGCCTGCATGGAGAAGACGCGCGAAGCGGTGCAGGCAGGACTGAACATGTACAACGCCGGCATGGGCGGTCATGGCTCGACGATTCGGGCCGGTGAGGCATCGGTCAACATGACGCGGTACGGGGGAGACTCGGCGAAGGTGGCCGACCTCACCGAGGGCGAGTTCGTGACCCGCGACCTGGCCTGGAAGGTGCTGGAGGTATGGCGGTCCGTGCCCGGCGCCGAGGGGCTGTACATGATCTCGACGCCGCCGCATGTGGGAGTGCGCGAGTCGCGGCAGATCGTCGGCGACTTCCGCCTGACCGGCGCCGACGTCGTCGAGGGCCGCAAGTACGACGACAGCGTGGCCCGCTGCAGCTACTGGATCGACATCCACTGCCCGCGAGGGATGGTCTCCGGCGGCCAGGTACACCTGTGCAAGAAGTCCTGCCCGCAGTCGGACTGCTACATGCTCACCGAGCACCTCGAGGAGCTGCCTGAGGAGCTGTACCCGCCCGACGGCGACTGGTGCAGCATCCCCTACGGAACGCTGGTGCCGAAGGGCATCGAGGGCATCCTGGTCTCCGGACGCTGCATCTCCGCCGACTACCAGGCCATGGCTGCCAGTCGTGTGATGGGTCCGTGCCTGGCGATTGGCGAGGCTGCGGGAACTGCTGCGGGAATCGCCGTCAAGGCCGGAGTGACGCCGCGCGAGGTCGACGTGCAGGCCCTGCGCAAGACTCTCACCGACAACGGGGCGCTTGTGTAGCACGCCCTGGATACACCGAGGAACAAGAAGGGGGCCGAGGAGTCGCAAGGACTCATCTCGGCCCCCTTTCGATTCAGGTTGGCAGTGGTGCTAGAGCTCGACGCCGTCGGGGTAGAGGCTGCGGAACTCGTCGGCGATCCGGTCGCCGGTGGAGATCCCGAGGCGACTGGCACCGGCGCGGATCATGGCCAGCGCTGCCGCTGCGTCGCGGATCCCGCCGGCAGCCTTGATGTGCACAGCGGTTCCCGCGGTCGCCTCGCGCATGAGCGCCACATCCTCGACGGTTGCGCCGCCCGTCGCCAGGCCGGTGGAGGTCTTCGCGAACTGGGCTCCCCCTTCGGCTACCAGGCGGCAGCCGATGCGCTTCTGTTCGTCGGTGAGGTAGCAGTTCTCCAGGATGACCTTGACCGGATGCCCCTGGGCCTGGCGGACTACTCCCGCAATGTCGGCGCGAACCGCCGCTTCCTTGCCGCTTCGCAGCAGCCCGATGTTGATGACCATGTCCAGCTCGTCGGCGCCGTCGGCGATGGCGGCATGGGCCTCGGCACACTTCGCCTCGGAGGAGGCCGTTCCGAAGGGAAAGCCGACGGTGGCGCCGACCAGGACACCCGAGCCTTCGAGCAGCCTGTTCAGCGCCGCCACGTGACAGCTATTGACGCAGGCGAGCTTGAACTGGTAGGCGAGACACTTCTCGGCGAAGGCCGCCAGGTCGTCGAGAGTGACGTCGGGCTTGAGCAACGCCTGGTCGATCATCCGCACAAACTGAGTGCTGTCGATCCGCACGGTTGGTACACCTCAGTCTTTCAGGCCCCGAAGGCGCTTTGGCAGTCCCTGCTCGTGCATCGAGGCCAGCAGGGCCAGCGTCTGGGTGTGCAGGGTCGCCCGATCGGTCCGCGCCAGGGCCAGCGCCTCGTCGGCGACTTCCGGCGTTAGGGGCTTCGCCCGCGAGGCCCCCAGGACGCCGATCAGCACATCACAGTCATGCACCAGGCCCATCACTTCCTGCAGGTCGGCAATCGGTTCGTAAGCCTCGCGCACCCTCTTGCCGAAGAGATCGAGGAACACCTCCAGGGCGTATTTGAGCTTCTTGACGGCGATCCGCATCCGGTGGAACTCGCGGAGCTTCGTGGGCTCGCAGGCTTCCTTCTCCAGCGCAAAGGCCTTCTTAGCCCTGGAGGCCACGGCTTCACGACCGAGCTTGACCAGCGGCATCTCCCAGACGGGGGCATGGGCCTCGGCGCGGTCATGCACAAGCCGGTCGAAGTCGGCGCTCAGGAAGGGCAAGGTGGCGTTCAGGGTCGCTGCGAGGTTTCCGTCCTTGTCACGGCGGTCCGCCGCGAGCTTCTCCATCAGGGGCTGCAGGCCCTCTGCCAGGCCATCGCGACGACCGGCCAAGCCTTGCAGTTGCAGGCCGAGTACGTCCAACTCACGGCCCACACCCAGGGCGTCATTCAGACGTTCCAGGTGCTCCAGATGCCGGTCAAGGCGCTGTTTGCCGAAAGCCGGGCGGAACAGACGAGCCGCCTCTCGCAATCGCTTCGTTGCCACGCGCATGTCATGAAGGCCGTCAACGTCGCCTGCTCTGACCTCGGCTTCGTAGCTGAGCACAGCCTGGGCTTTGGGTAGCAGAACCGCCGACATGGCCTGGCCAACGGGGGTGTCAGGTGTGACGCCCTCCAGGGCCTGGGGCTTCGCCATCCGTCTCGTTCCTCACAGTCCGCAACGTCCTGGGGCTGGGGCTACACGTGTCACTATCTTCGCCTCGCCGGGGGCGAGTCCTGCATGGTGGCTGTTAAGGGAGGGGAGTGGGTGAGGGTCCTCGCCTCGCCAGGGCCAGCAACACTACACCCGCCAGCGCCAGGTTGCTGACAACCTGCGCTGTCGTCTGAACGCCCAGGCAGGGGATGAGCACCAGGCCGCCGAGGAGGGCGCCGATTGCGCCGCCGAGCAGATCCCAGGCATACACTCGTGCAGCCGCCTCCGAGGTGCCCCCAAAGGAAGTCGCCAGAGCCACGGTGAGCGGGTACAGCAGGCCGATCAGTAGGCCACCCAGGGCGGCGAGGAGCCCCAGCACCGTCGGGATCACTGCCGGAGTGGACTGCAGCGCCGTCGTGATCGGCGCGAACAAGTAGGCCAGAGCGCAGGCCGCAGATCCCAGGGCCGGTGCAGCCCAACCGGCCCGCGACAGCAGACCACGACGCCCGCCGAGCCATCCTCCCAGCGCAAGACCCCCCATGTTCAGCGCGGTCAGAATCCCGATCTGGTGATACAGGTACCCGGCGAGAGCCTGGAAGGCCAGCATCACCGCCAACTGCAGCCCCATCGCCAGACAGCCGAAGGCGGCGGCGAAGAGTCCCACTGAGAGTCGACCGACCGGTGCCATGCCTCTCCCGAGAAGTCCGGCAACCAGCGCTCCAAGAATCAGCCACAAGCTGCCCTTCGCCGCGCCGGTCAGCCGGTCCAGAATCTGCGGGCCTGCACTGGTCTGCTGACGCAACCACAGCCGCAGGTAGTTGCGTGCCGTCACGGGGAGCAGGTCGGCATTGGGTGGCTCCGGCGCGCGGGTCAGGTCACGCAGATAGCGGTCGGTTTGGAAGGGCGAGAGCGCCTCGGTGAGCGAGAAGTCGGTGACGAACTGCGTCCGCACATGCCGCTGTCGCAGACGTCGGCTGAGAGCCTGCGCCGAGGTCGTGAGCCCGTCGGGTTGCCGCGACGCCAGGAACTGTGTGCGGTAACCGGGGACGGCAAGGACCTGTGGGAAGACCGAAGTGAGGGCCGAGTAGATGGCCGCGTGGATGGTGCGGTGCTCTGAGGAGACGAAGGCCTCGCCGCCGGTCAGGCTGAGGGCGAACACACCGTCGGGAGTCAGGTGCGCGGCGACCAGGGCAAAGAACTCGCGCGTGTAGGTGCGGTTCAGGGCGGCCGTGGTCGGCTCAGGCATGTTCACCAGGAGGACGTCGGCCGGTGCCAGACCGGCCAACTGCAAGCGGACGTCTCCTGGGAGAACCCGCAGGGAAGGGGACGAAGAGGCGAGCATCCAGGGCGCTACGAGACGTAGCAAAGCGGCATTAGCCTCAAGAACCTGAAGGCTGGTCCCGGTCCCTGCGGAGGCGAGATGCTTGCTCACCTCGCCCACCACCAGCGGGTCTGAGGCGCCGACAATCACCACTCGCCGAGGGTGTCGGTGTTCGAGCAGCGGCAGGTGTGCAGTCCACTCGGCGGCCTCGGTGTCGTCGCTGGTGAAGAGCAGGGAGCCATCCAAGAAGACACTCGACTGGCCGCCGTTGCGTGTCAGGGCGAGATTGCCGAAGCGCGAGTCTACGGAGCGCTCCAGGCTGAACCCGCGCCAGCGGCCTGATAGCGACCAGCGATCAAGCCCCTCCCGGAGCGGCGACACGACCGCAGCCAGCATCAGCAGCACCGCAAGCCCCGCAGCAAGGAACTGCAGCCCGCGACCGGAGCTTCGGTTCGGCGGTGCCTGGGAGAGTCTGAGCAGCCCCACGGCACTGAGGGCATTGAGGGCTCCCAGCACCAGGCCAAGGCTGACCGGCCCGTAGTGGTCGGCGAGGAGGAAGTGGAAGAGCAGCCCGGCAGTGAGAGCGCCGAGGGCTTCGAG
>JBDKVB010000088.1 GCA_039679385.1 Armatimonadia bacterium
GCATGACAACTCAGGAGTTCAAGGATATCGCAAAGGGCATGGGCGTCGATCTGGTCGGCGTTGCGCCGATCGACCGCTTCTCGCTCTTCTCGCCGGAGGCCCATCCCTGCGCCATACAGCCGCAGACTCGCTCCGTGGTCGTGCTTGGCTTCAGCATTCCGCGCGGTGCCTTGCAGGGCCTCGAGTCCGGAACGGCCGCCTACACGCTCGGTCTGGGGGTGCCCGGTTCCGTGGCTTTGGAGACCACCTACCAGCTGTGCCGCAAGATTGAGAACGAGGGCTGGGAGGCCACGCCGGTGTTCCAGCAGGCAGGGGACATGCGTCGGCAGGGAGTGGCAGTCGCCCCGGACAAGCCCGAACCCAACGTAATCCTGGAGTTTGACTACGCCGCCCATGCCGCAGGACTGGGTGAGGTCGGCCGAGGCAAGTGGCTGCTCACGCCGGACTTCGGCCCGCGGCAGATGCTCACGATCATCCTCACCGACTGGGAGCTTGAGCCCAACGCGCCCTTCGCCGGGAAGGTCTGCGACGAATGTGGAGCCTGCGCCAAGGCCTGCCCGGCCGGTGCCCTGGACTGCGGCAACGTCCACTGCGCACCTCTCAGCGAGGGCAAGGCATGTTGGTACACGCTGCGCATCGAGAATTGCCGCGTGTGCAAGACGGGAACCACTCGACTTCCCTACTCGACCGGCTCCGAGCCCTTCCGTCTGGGAGCAGCCTGCGGTCGAGCCTGCGTCGCGCACCTGGAAGATGGCGGCAAGCTCAATCGCAAGTTCGCTTCGCCCTTCCGATCGGCGAAAGAGGGAGCGTGATCTCCCATGCTGACGAAGGAAGCTCTGCGTGACTACGCCTACAACGTCGTGAACGTGGACAAGCTGGGTGTCGCCAACATCGAGCGCTTCAAGGACGCCCCGGCCGACATGGACCCGCGCAAGATCATGCCCAAGGCGCGCTCCGTGGTTGTCTACGTCAAGCGCATCCTGCGGGGAACCTTCCGTGGAGTGGATGAGGGCACACACTGGCCCTCCTACCATATCTTCAGCTACGCGGGCCTCAACCACATGCTCGGGGTCGCCAACTACAAGCTGGCGCGCTTCATCGAGCAGAACGGTTACGACGCCGCCTCTCTCTCCGGGCAGGCCAGTGATCGCGAGTTCGGGCAGCGCGGCACCGTGGTCATCCAGCATCGCATCGCCGCCACCCTTGCGGGCCTCGGTGAGATGGGCTGGTCAAAGGTCTTTATGACCCGCGAGTTCGGACCGCGGCAGCGGATCGGCATCCTGCTGACCGATGCTGAACTGGAGCCCGATCCCATCGAGACCGGAGTGCTATGCGACCGCTGCAAGCGCTGTGTTGCCGAGTGTCCGGCAGGGGCCATCAGTCGCGACAAGTCCGTCTCCATCGAGGTCGAGGGCCATCGCCTCGAGTGGAACGATCTGGACCTGGGCAAGTGCAAGCTCACGCACTTCGGCCTCAACAAGCGCAGTGGCCCCTTCTTCGCCAAGCGCTTCCCGGGAGTGCGCATGGCGATCGGGGAGCAGGAGGTCACCTGGCTTGAGGCCTGGGACCTGGGGCGGACGATGTTCCCGACCATGCCCGCCTTGCAGGCTCTCTCTGCGCATCCCGTCGCAGCCTGTGGCGCTCGTGGCTGCATCCTGGGTTGCGTTAAGCACGTGGAGAAGACCGGCGGCGTTGCCAACACTTTCAGGACCCGACCGGTCTTCAGCGAGGAGAAGCCCTGGCGTCTGGGCGAGGAGCCCACGCACCACTTCGCCGAGCACAAGGGGCTGGAGTACGATCCGGACGCCCCGGCCCCTGAAGAGCCAAAGGAAAGAGCCGACAAGGACTGGTATTGAGAAAGGGCGAAGCTACCCGGGCAGCCACTGGTTGGTTGCCCGGTTCCCTTTGTAGTCGCGGTTTCCGGAGCCCGACCCACTGCACAAGGAGAGACGGTAATGCTCGGACTGAGCCTCGCGCTGACGACGTTGTACCAGACGGGTCTGACGGACCTCCCGGCTGAGATCGCCTGTGAGGGCAAGTACACACACCACCTGCAGGGCATTGCCGGGAACGGTGTGGACACGATCTACTGGAGCTTCACCACGGTCCTGCTGAAGACCGACCTTGAGGGGAAGGTCCTGGCCCGTGCGGACGTCCCCACTCACCACGGTGACCTTTGCCTGGCCGGAGACAAGCTCTACGTAGCCTGGTCGAACAAGTTCAACCAGCCCGGCGCCGACTCGAAGGTCTACATCTACAAGGCCGACGACCTGTCCCTGCTGTCGATTGTGCCCGTGCCTGAGGTCAGCTTCGGCTCCGGCGGCATGGACTGCTGCGACGGCCACTTCTTCATCATCGGTGGCCTGCCCGAGGGTTACGAAGAGAACTACGTCTACGAGTACGACGGCGACCTGCGCTATCTGAAGACCCATGTGCTGCCCTCGGGCTATACCAAACTCGGCATCCAGACTGCCTGCTTCCATGGCGACTACTGGTGGTTCGGCTGCTACACGGTGGAGGGCAAGAAGGGCCTTCTGAAGGCCGACCGGAACCTGAAGCTCGTGGGCACCTACGACGTCTCTCCGGCCATCGGGCTCATCGGCTGGGGCAAGGACCGGTTCCTGATGTCGAAGCACTTCGGCGAGAAGTGGCAGGCGAAGGTCGTCCCGATGAAGCCCGATGACAAGCTTGGCCTCGTCGCTGCTCACTAACAGGCCCGGCAGTTGCCGCGATTCACCAAGCGAGGTAGCGACCGATGAAACCAGTAAAGCCGCAGCGCTTCTACATCACCGAATGGGCCGCCCAGGACCCTCGGTGTGTCGCACGCATGGAAGGCATGATGGCCGGCTTCGGAGTCCCGCTCGACCGCGTGCAGTTGCTTCGTGAGGAGGACCTCGAACAGACAGCCCGCGAGCGTGACTGGCTCGACCTCGACGTTCGCCAGGGCCGGTCCTTCTTCACCGGCGACCCTGATGTGGTCTTCAACAAGTTCCGCTGGCCCAGTGCCGAGGAGCGACAGGCGAAGCTGGCCGAACTCCCGGTGTTCCAAAGCAACCCCGGCCAGTTCTACACGCGCCAGTTCCTGCGCATGCTCTACGGGATCGAGGACTTCTACCACTACGAGGACGGCAAGGGCAAGCGCGACCGAGGGACCACCTGCTGGAGCCTGTATGACCTGCACTCGGCGCTTGGCTGCTTCCACAAGTGCGGGTACTGCCGTCGCGGTCGCGTCACCACCCTCGGACTGAATCTCGAGGAGTGGCTCGATCACGTCGATGAGCTCATGGACCGGAACCCCTGGCAGAAGGTCTTCCGGTATGATGTCGAGACCGACTGCCTGATCCTCGAGCCCGAGTACGGGGCCTGCCGGATGCTGGTCGAGCACTATGCGGCGCTGCCCGACAAGTACATCATCCTCTTCTCGAAGAGTGACAACGTCGACTTCCTGCTCGACCTCGACCACCGAGGCCACACCATCATGCTCTGGACGCTGGCGACTCCGACCGTCAGTCGGCGGATTGAGGTCGACACCGCAACCACCGAGCAACGCCTCGAGGCCGCACGAAAGTGCCAGAAGGCCGGGTACACCGTGCGGTTCAAGTTCAAGCCCATCATCCCCGTTGCGAACTGGCGCGAGGAAGCGACGGACATGCTGGAGAAGCTCTTCGAGGCCGTCACTCCGGACAACCTGAGCATGGAGATGCTGTTCTTCGACAACGTCGCGGAGTTCAAAGAGCTCTTTGACGAGGACCTCTTCGACCCCGAACTCGTGGCGATGTTGGAGGAGCATGAAGCCTCCGGACAGATGACCGACCGCGGGCATCCCTTCCCCTTCGAGTTCCGGGCCCAGGTGTACGAGCACTACGCCTCCGAGATCAGGCGGCTCTCACCGGAGACCCGGATGTCTCTGTGTGCAGAGACGCGCGAGATGTGGGATCGGCTGGGACCGGCTCTGGGTGCGACGCCGGACGCTTTCGCCTGCAACTGCGGGCCGGTGGCAGTCCCCGGCATCAGGCCCGAGCAACTCGCGACCACCGAGGAAGGCAAAGCCATCCTGCGCTAAGCCGACCCTCGCGACAGGTTCATACACAAAGAGAAGCGCCGGCCTGGACTCGAACCCAGACCGGCGCTGTCGTTACTCGTGCAGTAGGGCAGGGATGCCACCAGACTACTCGGTCGTCACCTTCTCGGGCGTCGCCACATCCCACGGGTCCTGGGTCAACCTGCGCAGTCCCGGAATCACCAGCGGCCCGCATCCGCACACATAATCGCTCCCGGTGAAGCCGAGTTTCGGTCCCAACTCCTCCCACATCTCTCCGGACTCCGTCGAGAGCGCCAACGGGACCTCTTTGTCATACTTGCGGACCTCGTCGATGACGAACTCGTAGATCGTCTTGCGCACGTGGTGGGGGAAGGGGCGCACCGACCGCGAGCCAAGCTCCTCGACCGCGTCCCGCGCAGCGTCCAGTGCCCAGGGGTCGATGAGGCTCGTGTCGGCAAGCCTCAGCAGCGTGTCGTAGTCCATCCAGGCCAGCGTGAAGAGGGTGAGGTTGTCCGGCCGAGTCTGCTCGAAAACCAGGCGCACCATCTCCGCCAGCTCTTCACGCCAGTTGACCACCGGCACGATCGGCTTGAACTTGAACCGCGCGGTGTAGCCCCAGGACGCCACCTTCGCAGCCGCTGCCACCCGCTCTTCCATCGTCCCGGTGCGGCCCTCCATGATCTCGCTCTGAGTGCGCCCGGTCAGGCTCCACGTGAGGATCGTGTGCCCGCGGTGATCGAGGTGCTCCAGGAAGTCCACGTTGGCGCTCTTGGTGTGAACCGTCAGGTACCGGTCGGGTGTGCTCGCGAAGTACTCCACCAGCATCTGCATGCCGCCGTACTCGGGCTCCAGGGCCAGCGCCTCGGCGTCGTCATCGTACAGCCAGCAGAGCTCCCAGGGGTTCTTCTCCACGAGTTCCTGGAGCTTCACTCGGTACTCCTTGAGATTGGCCGTCGCCGTCATGACGCCGGTGAAGGGGCAGTAGAAGCACTTGTGCGGGCAGTTGGCTCCGAGGTGCAGTCGCCAGGCCGGACGACAGACTCCACCGGGATTGCCGGGGCACAAGGAGGCGCGGCCCGGGTTGGCGTAGGAGAAGGCATCGTAGCCGAAGAGCCTGTGCAGAAGCCGAAGCGGCGCCTCCGGGAGGCGCTCCTTGATCTCCGCTTGCCGCTCCGGCCAGTTCCCGTCCCAGCAACTGCGCCCGACATACATGATCGGGTCTTCTGCCGGTGGTGGCATGCCCATGTGTACGTATCGTGCGCCCCAGTTCTCCGCTGTCGCAAGGTCGGGCACTTCCTCTTCCTTCACGACGTGCGTCGGCGTGCTCGCGGGCAGGGCCTTCCGCAGTCGCAGGAATACCTCCAGCATGTCCGGGTCCTCGAGCACGTCCCGCAAGACGTACAGATGCGGCGGTCGAAGATCGTACATCGTCAAACCTCCCGAGCGTAATGCTGCACGTCGGGCTCTTCCCCGTCTGGCCGAGATGTCCTTCCGGCAAGATCAGCTCACTCGGGTCTTCAGGGAGAGGGAGCGCCTTGCACGCCGCGAGGAAAGGGAGGAGGGCGAAGAGTGAGGGGCGAAGTCGGCGGTCTGGCCGAGACGACGACGGTTGAGACTTGGTCCCGTCACGCATCGCAGTCTGTCATGTATGCCGTCCTGCGGTCGGACGTGACCCCTGGAGAGCCCTGTGATCTATCTGATCCTGTCAGTGCTGTGCTACCTGGCCACGAGTGTGACGATGAAGCTGGCTGCCGTGCGTGGACTGGATGCGATCGAGGTCAACCTGTCCCTGCGCGTGTCGGGGACGATCCTGACGATTGTCCTGCTGCTGATCACCACCGCGAGCCTCACGCAGCCGCAACTGCCGCAGGCGACTGCCCTCGGCGTGTTCAGCGGCATCTGCACCTTCCTGTCCGGCTACTACTCACTCCGCGCTCTGGACTTCGGCCCCCTGAACACCACGTGGTCGGTCCTGCGTATGGCCACGGTGATCCCGGTCCTGGCCTCGATCCTCGTCTGGGGCGAGCTGCGGTCTGCCACTGAGCCCCACGAGATCGTCACGAAGCTGGCCGGCGTCGCCTGTCTCCTGGCAGCCCTGACTCTCCTGGGGCGTGGTCAGCATGAGTGACACACTGCTTCCGCCGCAGACCTCGGAGGAGGCTGCCGACTCCTTCGTGCAATGGCGCAAGACGGTCGCCGTCGCCTTCCTGGCCCAGGGCTTCGCCGGGGTTGCTCAGAAGACTCTCGCCTCCCTGGAGGGCGAGTACCGCCTCTACTTCCTCTGTGCCACCTACGTCGTCGCCGCGCTTCTCTCCTACATACTTTACCGGCAGCGGAAGGCTCGCGTGACGCTCCAGGGGATACTGCTGGGAACCCTGGCGGGCACCACCTGCGTCCTGAGCGTCTACTTCCTGCTGGCGGCGCTCAAACACACCGGCGGGGTCGTGGTCTTCTCTGTAGTCCCGGCGGCAGCCCTGACGCTGACGCTCCTCGCAGGGCGGATCGTCTTCAAGGAACGCCTCTCGCGTGAGCAGACCCTTGGCATGATCCTGGCCGTCGTGGGCATCGTCGTCGTGCAGCTCTAGCAGTTCTGGTCGTCTGCGCCTCAGCCGAATCCTCAGAAGGGGCCGCGACCGTGCTCCCGGTAGTAGGCGAACCCTTCGACGAGAGTCCGCAGATTCTCCCAGGGCACGCCGGGGGTGATGCTGCTTGAGGCCCCCAGCGCGAGCCCTGTTCGTGGACCATGCTCGACGAGCCAGGCCATCTCCGACTTCACCTCGGCAGGTGTGCCCAGAGGAAGTGTACGCGTCACGGAGACCCCGGCGATGATGAACAGGTCGTCGCCGTCTCGCGTCTTCAGTCGGCAGATCTGCTCGTAGTCCATCCCGTCCTCGTACTGGAACCCCTGGAAACCTCGCAGCCCCACCTCTATCAGACGCGGCACCATCTGGCTCAGGTTGCCGTCGCAATGCCACAGGAGCTTGACGTCCGTCGCCAGCAGCGGCTCCAGGCTCCGGGCGAAGTGCGGGAACCACAGCCGGTCCAGCCACTCGGTCCGCACCAGCGTTCCTCGTGAGTCCGCCATGTCGTGGTCGAGACGGTACAGTGGAGGCAGGTGCCCTTCATGGTAAGCGCGTGCCGCTGCACGGTTGTTTCGGACCGCGAGATCCGACTGCAACGAGAAGTGACGCTCGATCATCTCGGGGTAGAGAGCGAAGGCCATGAAGTAGGGCGCGTAGCCGTAGCGGCTGTAGGAGAAAGATGGGAAGGCCACGAACCCGTGACCGGTCTTGAGGAGGTTGGGCCCCAGGAGCTCCTGCGTCGCCGCCTCGCGGGCAAGGATCTCCTTGAAGCGTGCCTCCTCGTCGAAGCTCTGAGCGGCTGCCTGCAGTCGAGGAAACTCCACTTGCTCCAGGTGCTGAGCGACGGCCTCGGGCGAGTCGATCAGGATGCCGTCGCAGAGGGTCTCTTCTGCGCCCGTGGTCGCACCCTTTCGGGTGCCCTCGAAGCCGGCGCTGCCCATCGTGAGCGGGTTCTCGGGGATCCACTGATCGATGAAGCAGGTGCCAACCCGCTCCTGCATCCGGTGGTAGGTCGGGATCGGATCGCGCTGGTAGGTTCCCTCCGGAAGACCTGCCAGCCGGTCGATCATCCGCCACTCCATGGGGTTGATCAGCCACGTGGGGATCCCCTTCGTGGGCCTGCCGTGAACCGTATCGAGGGCAAGCTGCGCCTCTGCGCCCCATGCCGTCTGCATGATGCGAGTCCCTCCGGTGTGTGCCGGGGTGCCTGCGACTCCAAAGTCCTTCCCGCAACACGCACCTTCCAGTTCGCAGGGTGGCCGACCTTCTGCAGCCACACAAAGCGAACCGGCCGCCTCCGTGGAGATTCGGAGACGGCCGGGAGGGGTAACTGGGAGAGCTGCCGCGAGCTCCTTGTCAGGCGCGGAGGTTACTCTGTGACGCCCGGGATTGTGCGCTCGGCTTGACCAAGGTTGCAGCCCGCTTCGAGTAGCCGGTGCTGGAGCTCCACACGGTCCACCTTGCGCGGCGGGAGGTCATGCTTGAGCGACAGCACGGTCGCATGCCCCGCTGCCTCGCCCGTGGCGTTGCAGCACATGATCAGTCGCGTAGCCGACTGGCCCGGAAAGTCCGCCGACAGGCAACGCCCGGCTACGAGCAGGTTGTCCACCTTCTGCGGCACCAGGCAGCGGTAGGGAACGTCGTAGTGCGTCTTCTGACGCTCATCCTGCAGTTCCTCGCCCGTCCGGCCGAGGTAGTCACTCAGCGCCTCGGGACCACCCGGCGGGAAGGAGGAGGATCCATAGCCGTCCAGACCGGCGGTGATGTAGCGCGTCTCGCCGTCGATCTTGGTCTCGAACCACTTCTGGTTGCCCGGTCCCGTCGGGTTGTGCACATCAAAGCCGCGCCAGGTGACGGCGATCACGTCGTCAAACTTGGCCCGGCGTGCCACATCGAAGCCCGTCAGCACGTACTCACCGAGGACGCGTCGCGAATCGCGGACGCCAAGCAGCGGCGCCGTGTCGATCAGCCAGCACTTCTCGAAGCCCGGCACGTACTTGCGGATGAACTTCCACAGGATGTCGCACTGCTCGCGCCCCTCGAAGTACATGCGGGTCAGGTCGCGGTTCGACAGCGGGCGGCAGTTCCGCGAGTGAGCGAAGCAGATGCTGACCTCGTCCATGCCGCAATGCTGCGGGCGGCCGGGAACGTGGGTCATCCAGTTGAGGTGGTTGTCGATGGGGTAGGGGAGATCGCCGGCTTCAAGGCCTCCTTCGATGAGGGCCTCCCAGCGCGGGTCTTGGGCCTTGCACTCGCTCTTCTGATACCTGTCCCAGTCCACGCCGCCGAGGCGGAACTCCAGCGAGCAGCCCTGGGTGTAGCCGTCTGACTCGCGCCCGACCACGTAGTCACAACCTGCGTAGTAAGCCGCGTCCGCGTCCCCGGAGCAGTCGATCACGCGCCTCGCCAGAATCGCCTGGCGGCCCGACTTCGACTCCACCACCACGCCGCGGATGGCGCCCTGAGAGACGATGGCCTCCACCACGGTGGTGACGAACAGCACCTCGCAGCCGGCGCCTCGAACCATCCGATCCAGCACGAGCTTGTGCTTCTCGGGGTCACTGTTGCGGTGCCAGAGTCCGTCGACCGCCTCCAGCTCGCGGAACATCTCCTCGCCGATGCCCGACAGGTAGTCCAGGGGGATGTTCACGAGCCCCATGGTGGCCAGACCGCCGAGCCCGGAGGTCTGCTCGATCACCAGGGTCCTGCAGCCACCACGACCCGCTGCAATCGCGGCTCCCACGCCCGCAATGCCGCCACCAACGACCACGACGTCATACTCCGACTCGACTGGAAGCGTCTTCTGCGGCTCGATCAGACCATCCTGCGTCTCGCGGTATTCCAGCATGGCTGCTCTCCTTGTCGGACTGTGTACGCGGGGTCCTGGGTCAGGAGTCCTCGGTCTCGACCGCCTCGATGGCTTCCGAAGCGCAGTTGCGGTAGCACTTCCCACAGCCGGTACACTTGTCGGCGTCGATGTGGGCGCCGTCCTGGTCCTGCGTGATGGCCTGCACCGGGCACTCATGGAGGCACCAGCCGCATTTCGTGCAGCCTCGTATCACGGCGTAGATCCTGGCCATGTGCCTTACTCCCCTCAAGCCTCAGCGGGACGACTCGGCCGTCCTTCACCGAGGCGTTGCTTCAGGGCTTCTGTGAACTGGTCCGCGGCAGGCTCAGTCGGCGCCACCGACTGGCACGCCAGATGGCTTGTAGTCCCAGACACGGCCGTCCAGCAGTCGTCCTGCCCTCTTCTTGTGGAACCCACCCCACTGCTTGAAGAAGAAAGGCACGTTGGCTGCCAAGCATTGGTCGCGGATGTCGCGCACCCATTGTCCGTCCATTGCCCTAGCGCGGGGGCCTGACTCGCCCCCGACGATGATCCAGTTGATGCGACCCAGATCGAGGTTCGGCAACGGACCAAGAAGGGGCTCCAGAGAGGCAAACTTGACCCTCGCGGGCGTACGGCGCAGGTGGTCAAGGCGGAACCTGTAGTCACCGTTCTCAACACTGACGCCCATCCAGACGTTGTCTGGCCAGGGCAGACTGGGAGCCAACTCCAGTAGCCGCTCAGAGCGTTTGGTCAGGACCTGAAAACAGTGCCATCTGGCTGCGACCATGACGTCGAAAACCGCGTGGATGAACCCCTCGGGAACGCGGTCGTGGAACAGGTCACCCATGGAGTTGACGAATATCGTGCGTGGCCGTTTCCAGGATAGGGGGAGACTCAGGGTAGCCTCGTGTACATTCACCTCGAATCCGCGAACGTAGTTGGGTTGACCCATGGCCTTGAGACGGTGCGCCATCCGTTCGGCGTAGCAGTTGAGACAGCCGGGGCTGATCTTGCTGCACCCCGTAACCGGGTTCCAGGTCGCCTCGGTCCATTCAATGGTTGTGGCTGCCACTAGTCAGCACCCCTGTCGCGGTACTTCTTGAATATCTGTTCGACGATCTTGCTCCCCACGGCGTTTGGGGACGCGAAGAACAGGTAGTACAGGACCGCGTTCTTGCTGTTGCGCATCGGCAGTGGCTCTGGCACATAGCGAAACCCGGCCACGTCCCTGAGCCGCTTCCGGAAAGCGTCTGCCAGCGCGTCATTGCCGGTCTTGCCGGGCATGTCGTCAAAGAGCCTGCCCTGGGTCGTGTAGGCGGCATCCCGCCAGCTACCGTCGCCCCAGAACCTAGTCAGCCTCTCAGCCTGTTGGGGGTCGATGAGCTCGGGGTTCCTTCTGAGGACCCCTCTGTTTATGTCCATCACCATGAAGTTGAGGAATATCTCAACGCTTCGCATCTCACCGGCCGCCGACATCACCTGCCAGTCGAGATCGATGTTGTAGGGGTCTAGAAGGCAGAGAGCCCGTCTGTATCTGTTGTACGGGACTAGGGGGAACACCTTCTCGATGAGTATCTCGTTGCAGTCCCCTGAGTACGTTGTAACGTCGCGGTCCGTGCGGCCCCGCAGCGAGTCCTCCAGCATGTCAAGCTTGTCGCCATCCGCGTCGATCAGATGGTATTCGCAGAACGGCGGCGAGACGTTGAGGGCGTTCGTCGGCGAGCCAGGGATGAGTTGGCCGGTCGCCTTCGATATGTTTACACCCGGCCCAGCGAAGGCATCCACATAGAAGTGCTCGAGTGCTGGGTCTGTCTGGTTTGACATGATCGTTGAGTAAGCTGACGCATAGTCGCGAACGATTTCGAGTTTCAGCTCAGTCC
Source organism: Armatimonadia bacterium (assembly GCA_039679385.1). Taxonomy (NCBI): domain Bacteria; kingdom Bacillati; phylum Armatimonadota; class Armatimonadia; species Armatimonadia bacterium. Next base: position 11,335 of record JBDKVB010000088.1, read on the forward strand.
AATAGCCTACCTGGTCGACGGGCGACATCTGCCTACCTCCGTCTTACTTACTATCCCAAGCGACTGATGTGTGTGGTGTTATGGCACGAAACACAGGAGTAGACCTATAGACTCGTCCATAATACCACGAAGGTAGTGCCCGTACCTACACGCGCTCTACGCCCTGGACCTTCACGCCGCCCGCCTCGACAACCGGGGGGAGGCCCCAGCGCCTCGCGTGACCAATACTCCCAGGTTCCCGCCCAAAGAGCCCGTCGCTCAAACTCAGTACGCGACCCGAGGTGCGTCTCATGCGAGCCCTGCGTCTTCCCTGCGCCCTATCACTGCTGGGGGTGTGTCTCATGTGCACAGCCGGCGCCGATACGCCACGCCTGTTGCTCATCGACGGTGCGAGTGGGATGACCCGGCAAGCTCTGCAAGCTCTCGGGGTGCCGCACACCCTCGCAAGCCCCGGCGACTACAGCAGCCGGGCGGTCTCCCTCTTCGACTATGAACTCGTCGTGTGGGGGATGGACAACGATCAGGCGGTGCTGAGCCGCTCCAGCGAGCGTGTCCAGGCCTTCGTGCGCTCCGGCGGGGTCTTCGTAGGGCTCCGCTGCGGCTCCGATATGTCCTGGCTGCCCTCGCCGGTGAAGCTGGACAAGGCCTACCAGCTTGGTGAGGTGCTGCGGCCGGAGCACCCGATCTTCTGCCAGCCGACGAGGTTCACGAAGTCCGACTTGATGGCGGTGCATGGCGGGAGCATCTACCGGGCCTTCTTCGATCCCGGTCCCGGCTGGGTACCCCTGGTCAGCACCGGCGCCGAGCAGAACTGGGACAAGTCCGAGCCGCTCAGCAAGGGGCCGCACTATGGCCTCCTGGAGTTGGCCTACGGCAAAGGACGCATCCTCCTGTGCCAGATGATCCCCGACTACGGTCTCATCAACGATGACAAGGGCCGACCCGGGCCATCGAGCCGATTCCTCGCCAACCTGCTGGCCTATGCGACCTCGGTGGCTCCTGACTGGCCTGCTCCGAAGCCGCGGGTCCTCCCGGCGAGCTTCCACACCAATCTGGGTGACTTGCTGCGTGACGGCGGTGCCATGGGCACGCTACGCATGAGTGACGCAGCCTGGCAAGTGACCAGCCAGGGCCCCTACACCTGCAAGACCGACCGCCGTGGCGTCATGACGATGTCCCATGCCGACTGTCCGGCGGCTGCCGGGTCCTTCCTGCAGATGCAGCGGACGATCGCTATGCCGTCGGGGCATGTCTGGTTGCGGTTCTACAACTCCGATGACTACTGCGGCGGCAACGATCCGACCATGGTCGGCGATAAGCGCGTCTCCAGCCGCGAGAACAAGCTCGCCGGAGTGCGCTACAAGCAGGTGCTCGTCAACGGTCAGGTGGTCTGGGAGGAGGACGCCCTGGGGCTGAACGCGGTGCCGGCGTCGCGTCGTTTCCAGCTCGTCGACGTCAGCAAGGCCGCCGGGCAGAGCGGCAAGATGACCGTGACCTTCCGCGTCGAGGACCGCAAGGCTACTGCCGAGGATCAGCCCTTCGCAACAGACGTGTACTGGGCTGGCCTCGATATCCTGCCGGGGGTCGCTGAAACGCCCGTGGCAGAGGGCCGGACCGACGCCCAGGTGACCTTCACAGGAGCCGCCGGCTCCTACGCGGTACTGGTGCGTGCTCTCGACGAGCACACCGGCCGAGGCGCTCTGCAAGTCACCGTCGACGGCAAGCCTCTGTCTTCGGCACAGTTGAGCGCCGATGATTACGACTGGTACTGGATCGACTTTGGCCAGGTCGACCTCAAGCCGGGAGCAACGGTCAGCGTCAAGGCGACGCCCGATGCCGGTGAGGCCTGCACGATGCAGTCCCTTGCCCTGGTCCCAGCCGGACTACTGGCGACGACTCAGGCCAAGGCTGCAGCGTCCACCGGGTCACCGCTTTACGAGCCCGCTCAGCCTGTAGCGCACGCCACCTTCCCTGTCCTCCTCTGCGGACCGGAAGCCTACAAGCCACGGGGTGAGGTCCTTAGCGGCGGTGTGCCCTTCGCCTATGGTGCAGTCAAGTCCGAACAGAACCTGCGCCTCCTCAATGACCAAGACCGCGAAGTCCCGCTGCAGACTCGAGCCCTGGCGAAGTGGCCCGACGGCTCCCTCAAGTGGGTCCTGTTCACCTTCCCGACCGCACCGGGACAGCTTCGCTGCGAGTATGGAACGCAGGTGAGTCGCGGACCCGTGGCGGGGCTCACCCTCACCCAGGACGAGGGTAGCATCTCGATCAACACCGGCCCGCTGCAGGCGGTCGTGAGCAAGACCGGCGGCCAGCTCTGTGAGAGTCTCTCGCTGAACGGGAAACCGGTGAAGACGCCAGCAACCGCCTGGCCCCTGGAGCTGAAGGTGGGGGACAAGGTCTACTCCTCGGCGGGCGAGACCGTGAGCCGCTGCGAGTTGGTTGAGGCCGGACCCCTGCGAGCAGTGATTCGTCGCGTAGGTCGCCTGCGCAGCACCGACGGCAGCACGCTGCTGGAGTATGACCTGACCCAGCAGTTCGACGCCAAGAGCACCGAAGTCCGCTTCCAGCCGGTCCTGACCCACAAGGAGAGCGACGCCGAGGTGAAGCTCAACCGGGTCTCGCTCTCCTTCCCGGTCCCCACCGAGGCTGGTGCAGCGACGGCCACCTGGGTCAACACCGAGGGTAAGTGGCTCCAGGGAACCGAGGCCCGCATCGACCAGCGGGACGACGAGAACGCCACGATCTGGATCGCCGACGGCTCGGCGACCGGCCGGACGCTGCCGGGCAAGCGCGAGAACGGTTTCCTGCGTCGGAGCTGTGGCGGCATGACGGTGGACTTCATCCCACGTTGGTTCTGGCAGATGGCGCCGCGAAGTGTGCAGGCCGACCAGTCCGGCCTGCAGGTGGCGATGGTCAACGCCGACTCCTTCGTACTGCATCAGGGCGAGGCGCTATGGAATGACTTTGCCCTGCGCTTCTCCAGCGACAGCGGTGCTCCGCAGACGGCCGACTTCGAGGCCCTGGCGTCACCCGCGACGGTGCTGGCCGAGCCCTCCTACCTGGCCTCCACTCTCGCCCTGGGTGAATTCGGGCCTGCCAGTCCGGCAGTCTTCCCTGAATACGAGCAGAGCGTCGAGAGCGTCTACAAGCAGTACCTGGCGAAGCGTGACAAACGCCGCGAGTATGGTCTTGAGAACTTCGGCGACGATACCTTCGAGTGGGGCTATGGCCCTGTCTATACCTTCTGGTCCAACCAGGAGTACGACCATCACTACGGGATGCTGCTGCAGTTCGCCCGCAGCGGCGACTACCGCTGGTGGGAGATCGGTGACCAGGGAGCGCGGCACTACCGGGACGTCGACTGCTACCACTGGGCGCCCGGTCGTGAGCAACTCCTCGGCGCCCCGCACCATCACAACGCCCAGCACTTCGTCGATCAGGGCTGGGTGGCCGATCACACTGTTGCCGGCGCCTCGAACGGCCACTCCTGGGTCGAGGGTCTCATCGCCTACTACTTCCTGACCGGCGATCCTCGCGCTCGTGAGACCTACGAGCAGATGGGCAACTGGTACTGCTGGACGGTCGAGAACAACCAGTATGGTGCGGGCGGTCAGGAGCGAGGTCCCGGCTGGACGCTCATCGCGCTCTCGGCCCTATACAACGCAACCTACGACGCGAAGTACTACAAAGCGGGCAGTCAGGTGCTCGATTGGCTCCGCTCGGTCCAGGACCCGGTGCGTGGCGTCATCTCCATCCCGATCTCCGAGCAGCCTTCCTATGAGGGCGGGACCTCCTTCATGCATGGCATCGTCGCTCGCGGCGCTGGGCGTTGGTATGAGGCAACCGGTGATGTGCGCGGCAGAGAGGCAGCGCTGGGCATCGCCGACTGGCTCACCACCGAGGCCATGGGGCCACCGGCGCAGTTCTACTACAAGCAAGCGCCGCGGATCAAAGGCACCTACTCCGCCCGGGAGTGGCAGTGTCTGACGGCGCTGAGCTATGCTGCCAAGTATGGCGACCCACGGTGGTTCGGGCCTCTGGTCGAGGAGCTCTACACCAGTGGCGGCGCAGCGACCCGGAGCATCGCCTGGGCTCCGCAGTCCCTTGCACACCTTTTGCCCGTGTTCACGCCTCTGCGAGCTCGCCTTCTGACGTCGAGCCTTGTTCTCTCGCCGACCGAGCCGGGAGAAGTCAGGGTGAGTGTCACCAACACCACCGGCGAGCCGGTGACGGTGACGACAAAGGTGCTCTCCACGCCGGCAGGCATCAGCGTTCCTCCGCCGCAGCCCCTCCTCCTCGAACCGGGAGTCCAGAAGGAGTTGGTCGCAAGGGCGACGCTGAAGGACCTCGCGCAGTCGGCTGGTGAGGTCCGCCTCGAGATCACCGCGGGGCAGATGACCCGGGCGTACACCCTTCCCATCAAGGCGGTCGCGAAGCTGGTGCGCCTCAACCTCGGCGCGGACCAGGCCCGACTGAAGGCCCCCTTCACCTTGCTGCAAGAGAAGCCGCCTTGCGGAGCCGTGCTGCGCGACGCCGCCTTCACGGGCAACCCGCGCCAACCGGGAGAGAAGATAGGCTGGATGGAGTGGGAGGTCGAGGTCCCGGTCGCAGGCACTTACTATCTGGCTGCTGATTGCTGGTGGCTCGACGAGAAGGGGAACTCGCTGTTCCTGCAAGTGGATGACGGTCCGGAGGCCACCTTTGGCAACGACTCGGACCTGGGACGTTGGCACGTGGTCGATGCTCCGGCGCCCTTGGAGCTGACCGCAGGCACGCACACCCTTCGCCTGATCAACCGCGAAGAGGGCGGCAAGATCCGCCGCCTGATGCTGACGAACGTGCAGTAAGGCGCTTCGGCCAACACCCCCGGGGCCTGCTGCTACCCTCTCCTCAGCTTGACAGGCCCCGGGAGGCCACCTATACTTCCTCTTGCTCGCGGTTCGCCCCTGTCGTCAGGGGCGTCGCAAGAGGGAAGCCGGTGTGAGTCCGGCACTGCCCCGCAGCGGTATTGGGAAACGACAGCCGTCATTGAGCACTGTCCCGATTGGGATGGGAAGCGACGGCCAGTAGGCTGGACCAAGCCATACGGTCCGCGTCCCTGAGTCCGAAGACCTGCCGAGAGCTTGCGCCTTAGGGCGCGATGACGACTGCGGCCTCGTGGGAGGCTGTGGAAGGGCTTCTCGGCGTCCGTGTCGACTCCGCAGGACACCGCTTTCCCCTTACGCATCTCTCCTCCACGACCGGCCGCTATCTCGCTCGAGGGGAGCGAGGTCGCGGAAGCGTCTTCGGCCGGTTCTGCTGTTCCGAAGCCGCGTCTCCAGGCGCACCTCTGCCTCCCTCCGAGTCCATCTCCCGGGAGGAGTCAGCCATGGTGTCCAGCACCCACGAAGCCCAGACCCGCTCCACCGCACACTTCACCCACCTGCAGAAGCGCGACGGTCGCATCGTGCCCTTCGACCTGAGCAAGATCGCCCGTGCCATCGGCCGGGCCGGGCAGGCCACCGGCGAGTTCGCTGAGGACACCGGTCAGCACCTCGCCTTGCGTGTCCTGGCTCTAGCGCAGACCGCGCTGCCATCCCAGACCCCGACCGTGGAGCAGATCCAGGATCTGGTCGAGGAGACGCTGCTCACCTCCCCCTTTCGCAAGACCGCCAAGGCCTACATCCTCTACCGCGACCAGCACGCGCGGATCCGCGAGATGGTGCACCAGGCCGATCTGGAGATGGTCGACCACTACCTGGAGCGGTTGGACTGGAAGGTGAAGGAGAACAGCAACATGGGCTACTCCCTCCAGGGGCTGAACAACTACGTTGCCAGCCAGGTCACCGAGATTTACTGGCTCAACAAGATCTACTCCCCGGAGGTCCGCGAGGCGCACCTGGAGGGTGACTTGCACCTGCACGACCTGGGCCTGCTCTCCGTGTACTGCGTGGGGTGGGACCTGCAGGATCTGCTGCGTTCCGGGTTCCGTGGCGCTCCGGGTAAGGCGGAAAGTCGACCCGCACGTCACTTCCGCTCGGCCCTGGGGCAGATCGTCAACTACCTCTACACCCTGCAAGGCGAGGCGGCCGGCGCACAGGCCTTCTCCAGCTTCGACACGCTGCTGAGCCCCTTCATCCGCTATGATGGGCTGAGTCCCCGCGAGGTCAAGCAGGCCCTTCAGGAGTTCATCTTCAACCTCAACGTGCCCACGCGCGTCGGGTTCCAGACGCCCTTCACCAACGTAACCCTTGACCTGCAGCCGCCCACGACGCTTGCCGACCAGCCCGTACTCCTCGGTGGGGAGCCACAGTCGCAGACCTATGGCGACTTCGCCGAGGAGATGACCGTCTTCAACCGCGCCCTCCTGGAGGTGCTGGCCGAAGGCGATGCGCGGGGACGTGTCTTCACCTTCCCCATCCCCACCTACAATATCGCCGCCGATTTTGACTGGGAAGCACCAGGCATCGAGCGGCTCTGGGAAGTCACGGCGCGCTACGGGATTCCCTACTTCGCCAACTTCGTGAACTCCGACTTGTCTCCCGAGGACGCCCGCTCGATGTGCTGCCGACTGCGTCTCGACGTCCGCACTCTCCAGCGGCGGGGCGGGGGGTTGTTCGGTGCCAATCCGCTGACCGGCTCCGTCGGTGTCGTCACCCTCAACATGCCTCGTCTGGGTTACCTTGCCACCGATGAGGGCGACTTCCTGCGGCGTCTTGACCGCCTCATGCAGATCGCCTGCACCAGTCTCGAGACGAAGCGCAAGGTCCTTGAGCACTTCACGGAGGAGGGCCTGTACCCGTACACGCGTTACTACCTGCGCGACGTGTATGCGCGCTTCGGTAGCTTCTGGCACAACCACTTCTCTACCATCGGGCTTGTGGGGGTGAATGAGGCGTGCCGGAACCTGCTGCACACCGATGTGGGAACTCCGGAGGGGCAAGCCTTTGCCGTGCGCATCCTTACTCGCATGCGCGATCGTCTGGCTGCCTTTCAGGAGGAGACCGGGCACCTCTTCAACCTCGAGGCCACGCCCGCAGAGGGTACCAGCTACCGTCTGGCCCGGCTGGATGCGCAGCGCCTCCCGGGGATCCTCAGTGCCTGTGACGAGGGTGACGGCAGTGCTGAGCCCTTCTACACCAACTCGACTCAGCTTCCGGTCAACTACACCACCGACGTGTTTGAGGCCCTCGACCTACAGGATGAGCTGCAGACGCTCTACACCGGAGGCACCGTGCAGCACATCTTCCTGGGCGAGGCTGTGCCGGATCCCGGCGCGGTCAAGAGTTTCGTGCGCAAGGTCTGCGAGAACTACCGGCTCCCCTACTTCACGGTCACGCCGACCTTCTCCATCTGTCCGACCCATGGCTATCTGAGCGGCGAGGAGCCCAGGTGCCCGCAGTGCGGCGCAGAGACAGAGGTCTACTCCCGCGTCGTGGGATACCTGCGCCCGGTCTCGCAGTGGAATGCAGGCAAGCAGGCGGAGTTCGCCCGGCGCAGCACCTTCCGCATCGAGGCAGCGCAGTGAAGATCGGCGGCTACGAGCCCTGTAGTCTCTGCGACTACCCCGGCAAGGTAGCCGCGGCCGTGTTCATGCAAGGGTGCAACTTCCGCTGCCCCTTCTGCCACAACGCGCAGCTTCTGCCCCTGGACGCCCCGGCGGACAGGCTCCTGTCAGTGGAGGCTGTGCTGGAGCGGCTGCGTCGTGCGGGACGGAGACTTGATGCGGTCGTGGTCAGCGGCGGTGAACCGACGCTGCATGACGACTTGCCCGAGTTCCTCGCTGAGCTGCGCGGGTTGGGGCTGGAGGTGAAACTGGACACCAACGGGAGTCATCCCGGGATGCTGGCTCGCCTCTTGCGGGACGGGTTGGTGGACTTCGTTGCCATGGACCTCAAGGCACCGTGGGACAAGTACGACTTGCTGACCGGCGTGGCTGCACCCACCGAGGCGCTTCGGGAGAGTGTGGCGCTACTCGGCCGTAGCACCGTCGCTCACCAGTTCCGCACCACTTTCGTGACCGACCTACTGACCGAAGAGGATCTGCGGGACATACGTCGGCAGCTTCCCCCTGGTTCGGAGTACAAGGTACAGCCCTTCCTTCGGAGCATGGCTCTCGATCCGCAACTGAGAAGACCCTGAGTGCCGGCGGACCTGCGTCTTCGAGGAGCATTGTCCGCTTTTGTCAGGAGGTGTATATATAGCACTCGAAGACTGTGAAGCCGGGCTGCGACGAGAGCAAAGGGATCGCCTGAGTGCCTGGGCCCCGCCGCGAGACGAGACTGTGCCACCAGGAGCGTGCCATGAGACTCGAGACCGTGTGCGTACATGCCGGGGAGTACCTCGATGCCGAAACCGGCGGCGTCAACTCACCAATCTTCACCTCCACCGCCTACGAGTACCTCGGATGTGAGGAACCGCTCTACCAGCGCTACTTCAACACTCCGAACCAGGAGGCAGTAGTCGAGAAGCTCTGCGCACTCGAAGGCGCCGAGGACGGCATCGTGTGCGCCTCGGGGATGTCCGCCATCTCGACAGCCCTCCTCAGCTTTGCGCAGGCCGGCGACCATGTGGTACTCCAGGACGATCTCTACGGCGGAACCCACGCCTTCGCCGAGAGGGGGTTCCCCCGACTGGGCATCGATTGTACCTTCGCTCCCTGCGATCCCGAAGGCCTCCAGGCGGCGCTGACGGACAAGACAAGGGTCCTCTACCTTGAGACACCCACGAACCCGCTGCTCAAGATCATCGACCTGCGTGCCATGGCCGAGATCGCCCGAGAAGCCGGCGTGGTGACCATTGTTGACAACACTTTCGCCTCGCCGATCAACCAGACGCCCATCCCCCTGGGGATCGACGTGGTGGTACACAGCGGGACCAAGTACCTGGGCGGCCATAGCGACTTGCAGTGTGGCGCAGTCCTGGCGCGTCGCGAGTTGATGGAGCAGATCCGCGAGATCGCGACCCACTTCGGCGGCAGCCTCAACGCCGAGTCCTGCTACCTGATGGAGCGCAGCATGAAGACCCTTAGCCTGCGCGTGGAGCGCCAGACCTCCAATGCCATGGTGATCGCCCAGGCTCTCTCCGACCTGCCGCAGATCGGCGCCGTGTACTACCCTGGCCTGCCCAACCACCCCGGGCATGACCTCGCCCGCGAGCAGATGAAGGGCTTCGGCGCCATGCTGTCCTTTGAGTTGGCCGACCCAACCGCTTCGGCTGAGGACTACATGAGCCGACTGCAGATGATCCATCCTGCCCTCAGCCTTGGTGGCGTCGAGACCAAGATCTGCGCTCCGGCCACGGCTTCGCACAGGACAATGGACCCCGAAGCGCGCCGGCGCATCGGCATCTCAGACCAGCTCCTGCGTCTCTCTGTGGGGATCGAGAACACCGAGGACATCCTATCAGACCTGCAGCAGGCCATGGGCTAGAACCGACTGCGGGAGGGCACATCCCCGAAGAGGACAAGCGCAGGATCCCCGGCGGCGACCCTCCTAGGCCGGGCCTGTAGCTCTCTGCGCTGCGGCAGGCAGCTCGAACAACGGCGTCGCCTGGCCGGAAGCGTCGATGGCCCAGGGCGCCCAGAGCAGAGCAAGCGAGGTCACCTGGATGTCGCTCCTCTTGGCCCGGAGGTCCACGGCCTCAAGGGCGAGTTGCGTGCCATCGACCGCCCGGTTGACCGCCTGCAGGTCCGCGTTGAACTCGGCCTCGAGTTCCGCCTGGCGTGTCTGAAGCTGCTCCAGTGAGTCCTCTGCCTCCGTTACCTCCCGGCCTCCACGACTCGCCCGAGTCGCACGGCGCAGCGTCGAGGCGGCGCGGTCCATCGTCTGCCGGCTCACCACCTTGCGCCCAAACAGTCCACCCAGCACCGTCGCTCCCAGGCTGACAACAGCGTCCAGGTTCTGGCTACTGTGTTCCGCCTGCTCGCGGGCGATCCGCTCCTGAGCCTGTCGGAGGCGTTCCTGAAGACTCGCCAGCCGGTCCGCGTACTTGGCCCGCACCTGCGCCATGGCCTGGTCTCGACGTTCCCTCGCAGCCTGGCCCAGGCGCATCCGGAACTGCACTTCCGTCTCCTCCGGATCCGAGACCCCCTTCGGGTCAGCGCACTTCCACAGGCGCAGCGGCATGTCGTTGTAGACGAAGGAGGTCAGGCCCTTGCGGTACTCCTCCAGCCTCCGTGCGCTCAGCGCTCCCTCACTCAGGGCGGCGAACTGTGCAGGAAGTGGCGCCGGCTCGGATTCCAGGGGCAGACTGCTCTCCTGCACGACCAGCGCACCCTCCCAGGATATCTGCCGGCCGGGTTCAGGCAGCTCGGCGATCCAGGCCCGCTCAAGGCTATAGTCGACGGCCGGGGTGACGCGCACGTAGCGGATCTCGGCGCAGGCCAGGAGGATCGGAGAGTACGTCACCTTCGCCCCCGCCGGCGGCTGAAGGGTGACTGGCAGATAGGACTGAGGCAGGCTGATCTCAGGGCCGATCGCCATCTGTGCGGCAGGCTGGGCTGCTGCGATCGTCGGAAGGACGACCTGCGGCGCAACCTGTGACACCGGCTCAACCGGAGCAACCGTTTCGGGTACGGTCTGCGCCAGAGCAGGCGTCGGTGTTGTCAGGGCCCGCGGAGCCTGCGGAGCTGCCGCCGCTGGAGCTTGCACTGCCGGAAGTGGCGCTACGGCTGCCTGCGGTGTCAGCCGACGAATCTGCTCCCGGGTCAGTGGTCCGCTCAGGTAGGAGAGCGCCCAGCGGGTCTGGAACACCACCGGCGCGTCCTCGTGGACGTTGTGCATCAGGAACACACGGTTGCTCAGCCCGGACAGAACCGCATCCATCCGCGACCGGTCAAACTGGCTTCCGGCAGTCGTCGCCGCACCCTCCAGCCCGTCGAGGACCCTCGCCTTGTCCCTCTCCGTCTGCAGTCGCCCGATGAGCCAGGTGCCGGTGTTCGCCAGGCCCTTGTAGTCCAGGTCCACCGGGTTCTGTGTCGCCAGGAGGATCCCCAGACCGTAGGCTCGCGCCTGCTTGAGGAGCGTGAGCATCGGACGCTTGCACGGCGGCATGGCGGTCGGCGGGAAGTAACCGTAGATCTCGTCCATGTATAGCAGTGCCCGCAGACTCGGTGTGCCTGGCTGCTGGCGCATCCACGCGAGGACCTCGTTGAGCAGCAGCGTCACGAAGAACATCCGCTCCACGTCCGAGAGGTGGGCGATGGACAGGATCGAGATTCGCGGCCGTCCCTCGGGGGTGTAGAGCAGTTGCCCGGCATCCAGCGGGTCTCCCTCAAGCCACGCACTGAACCCGGGCGAGGCAAGCAGGTTGTTGAGCTGCACCGCCAGTGCCATCCTGTCCTTCTCCGGGTACACGCTCTCCAGGTCCATGACCCCGATCGTGCTGAAGGGCGGTGTCTGGATGTCGGCAATCAGTTCCGCCAGCCCCAGGTTCCGTCCGCCCAGCCAGGCCGTCTCGATGATGGTCGATAGCAGGATGTGCTCGCGACTGCGGACCGAGTCGGCCTCGATCCCCAGCAGGGCGAGCAGTCCGGAGACGACGCTCTGGATGCGGTCGCGAACCAGCTCCATGTCCGCCATGTCCGCCGGAGCCTGCAGGGAGCGCAGGACACTGATGGGTCGCCCGGCAGTGCTGCCCGGGGTGTAGAGCGTAGCCTGTGCCGACTCCCTGAGGCGAGCGATCCGTGCGCCATCCTGGCCCCAGTCGGCGAGTCCCTTACGCCAGGTCTCGGCGGTCTCAGTCGCGGCAGCCTCCGGGGTGAGGCCCTTCCGAGCTGCTGCGCTCTCGTCGATCCAGGGGCGGAAGTCCTCCGGTCGCAGTTCGGGGAAGGTCAGCATCAGGTTCCCGAGATCGCCCTTCGGGTCAACAACAATCGCGGGCACCCCGTCTATGGCCGCCTCCTCGAGCAGAGATATCGACAGGCCTGTCTTGCCGCTGCCGGTCATCCCCACGCACAGGCCATGGGTGGTGAGGTCGCTCGAGTCGTAGAGCACCAGGTCGTCCCGTAGCTGCTGGCGCTCCAGGTCATACTCGCGTCCCAGATAGAACAGGCCCAGCTTCTCGAAATCCTGCATCTTCCGGCCCTCAAGAGGTCCCTGCAGCCGCCCTCACGATACAGACGGCCAGGGGAGTTGAGATAGGGAGGAGCCACCGGTCGAGTTGTCTGGCCGAGTCTCGTCACCAGGCTCCTCAACCCGCGCCTTGCGTTGCGAAAAGCCACTCCCACTTCTCGTTCTCCCCGGGATATCCTGCAGGTCGCCTTCGCCGACCTGGAGCGGGCCGACCGTCTCTGTCGCGAGCAGCGGTCCCCTCCTCCCGGTCGAGGGAGGGAGTGTGATCGGGGAGGCGAATAGGCCCTGCGCAGATACCAAGGACACTGCGATCCTCCCTGGGCGCTGATATCACCCAGCGGAGCAAGCCATACCCTCTAGGGAGCGTAACCATGGGACTCAAAATCGGACTGTGCGGGACAGGACAGTTCGGGAGCTGCTTTGTGCCGGTATTCCTGCGCCATCCGGACGTCTCTGAAGTCTACCTGGCAGACCTCGTGCCGGATCGTCTGGCGAAGGTCGCCGAGCGTAACGGTGTCACCAAGACCTTCGATTCGCTGGAGGCCCTGTGCGCCAGTGACTGCGACTGCATCGCGTTGTTCACCCAGCGCTGGACCCATGCGCCTCAGGCGATCACGGCGCTGAAAGCGGGCAAGCACGTCTACAGCGCCGTCCCTGCAGCCGCCTCGCTGGAGGACCTGGCAGAGTTGGTCGACACCGTCAAGTCCACCGGCATGATCTACATGCTCGGCGAGACCAGCTACTACCGGGCGCAGACCACCTTCTGCCGCAACAAGTTCGCCCGCGGCGAGTTCGGCGAGTTCGTCTACGGCGAGGGCCAGTACCACCACGACATGGCCCACTTCTACTCCTCCTATATGTACAGCGGGGGACCCGATTGGAAGAAGACCGCGGGCTTCCCGCCCATGCTCTACCCGACCCACTCCACAGCCTTCGTCCTGAGTGTGACCTTCCGGCGCATGACGGAGGTGACGTGCTATGGGTACGTCGATCACCATCAGGACGGCGTCTTCGACCCCGAGTTGAGCCTGTGGCAGAACATCTTCAGCAACGAATCGGGCCTCTTCCGTACCTCCGACGGCGGCATGGCCAGGATCAACGAGTTCCGCCGCATCGGCGCCGGTGATGGGCGTATGACGATCATGGGCACCCGCGCCGCCTACGAGGAACAGCCCGGCCAGGGCGTCTACACCTGGCTCGACTTCCCGGAGGACTACGGCAAGAACGGCGAGATCCCCTACGCCGAGACCAACAAGCTGGTGCCGCTCAAGCGCGAGGATGTCAGCGCAATCCGCACCTTCGACGGCGTCGAGATCACCGAGGAGAACCTGGGTGACCTGCCCCGCGAGTACCTGGGCAAGAAGTTCCTGGGGATCTCCGGGGCGCAGCCCTACTGGCAGTTGCCGGTCGAGTTTGCCGGAGTGCCCAATGGCCATGACGGGACGCATGTGTTCCTGGTGAATGACTTCCTCCGCTGCGTCGTCAATCACAAGCTCCCACAGAACAACGTCTGGCAGGCAGCCCGCTACAATGCACCGGGAATGGTCGCTCACGAGTCGGCCAAGCGCGATGGTGAGCGCATGGTGATCCCCGACTTCGGAATGCCGCCTGCCGATTGGGAGCTTCTGGATCCGATCGCTACGCTCAAGCCCTAACAGGGCGCAGTCCGGAAAGCGCTGTGTCTGCAACGGAGGGAGTCGATGAGGCTATCACTCTGGTTGTTGGCCTTGTTGTCAGTCGCCGCGAGTGCGCAGCAGCCCCAGGCACCCTTTGTAGTGGGGCTGGGTGCCTTCGACTGTGAGTTCAGCGCCAGTCACCTCAACGAGGTGCGCTGGCGTGACCAGTTGGTGATCGGCGACCCCTTCAGCGACTCTCGGCCGAACGTGCAGCCACTCCTGCTCAAGCCTGGCTGGGGTCGCCTCACCGCCTTCACCCAGGGCGAGACGCAGCCGGCTGTTGTCGAACGTGCGCAGGGCCATGTCACCGTGAAACTGGCCGGGGTCGCCGCCGAGGACAAGGGCGGCCCTGGTCGCTGGGAATGGCAGCAGACCTGGACCTTCACCCAGTCAGGGGTCCTGCGCCTCGACTACCATTTGCGGCAGGTGGTCAAGCCGCAGGAGAAGTGGTGGCTGCACCGGCTGCAGCTCATCGGGAACCGCCACGAGCTGTTCCTCCGTGAGCCGAACCAGGACGAGAACACGCCGGGCAAGCCCATACCCATCCGCACCCGTGACGGGCGAGAGGTGGCTCCGCTCTTCGGCGGCAAGGACGGCATTGTCTCTGCGCCGGAGACCGTGCGCCTTCCCTTCGCCGGTCATGAAGTGGTGCTGCGCCCGGATTCGCAGGCCCGCAGTGTGGAGCTGTGGAATGGGTGGTGGCGCCAGTGCGTGAACTTCGAGTGGCCGGTGGCCGAGGAGGTCGCCACGCACTTTGAGATCGACCTCTCCGACCTCCCGCAGATCCCTTCGCCGGTCTTCACACTGACCTCCCTTCCGCAGGAACCGCAGCCCTGGCTGACTGAGCCGATTGCCGCCCTACCTGCCGTGAAGCGCCCGGTGCGTTTCGCTCAGGGATCGCCCTCGATCATCGCCTGGGGCAAGGTCACGCCACGTTCCGAGGAGGAGCTCGACCGCTTCTTCCGCGACATGGCGCCGCACTTCGACGTGATGGAGCTGCCGGTCTCCTGGACGGACTGGAAATGGGACCTCAACTGGGACAAGAACGAGGCAGCCCGAGCCCACGCCGAGGCCATCGCCGCAGAGATCAAGAAGCAGGTGCGCAGCGCCGCCAGATACGGCATCAAGCTCGCGCTCAGCCTCAACTTCGGCGGCTCAGGACCTGGTGTGGGGAACCTCGAGACGGCCCGTCAGCCCCAGTTCCAGGGCGAGACCTTCGACCCGGTGACCGGCACCTTCACGAAGGCCCCCAAGTTCTACGACTGGGCTAACGAGGAGGCCGTGGCTTCGGCTCAGCGGGCCTTCTCAGACTGCGCCAATCTTGTGGGGCCTGTCGGTTACCTGTTCTTCAACGAGCCGCTCTGGCGACTGGGCACCTGGTACAACGTGCCCTTGTTCTCCGAGGCGGCGCTGGCGGATTTTCGGCGCTTCACCGGGAACCCACAGGCGCGTTTCCCCGCGAAGGCCTGGGCCGTCGATACGCCCCGGACGGACAACCACGCCGGTCCCGAGGACTGGGCGCGCTGGTATGACTGGGCGCAGGCCTGCTTCGCTCGCTCGATCCAGGTCCAGGCGAGGGCCTTCGCCGAGGCTGACGCAGCCAACCCGGACTACGGCGGCGCGATCTACTTCCAGAACGTCGACTGGGTTGGCCCGCAGTATGCGGTCGACCTCGATCGGCTGGCAGCGCTGCCGGAGGTCACCTGGCTTTGCGCCGAGTACGTTACGAGCGCGACCGCCTCGCGCTGGCTCCGGTTCAAGTACTACGCGGGCAAGCATCGCAAGCAGCTCAGCAGCTTCGTCAACATCGGCCGCTACGATCCGAAGGCGCCTGGACGAGTCCGTTACGAGGGCACCGATGAGGCCTTCGAGGCCGCCGTGCGAATGGGCATCGAAGAGCATGCGCCGATGATCTCGCTGTATCCGTCGGAGGCCCTTGACCCTCAGTGCCCCGGCTTCAACAAAGCCCGGACGGCGATCTGGGACCGACTGACGCTGCCGCCCGCGCCCTGAGTACACTGACGAGCTTTGCCGCAGCACCCGGCGCTGCCACGTTGTGTGGCCGCCGGCGTGTACCCGTTCATAGCCGAAGGTGGTCGCGATGCCAAAGTGGATCGTGCCTGTAGCTTTGCTGACCGTCCTGGTTGCAGGTTCTGCCCTGGCCCAGGAGGGCTTCGGTGCCTATACTGTCCTCAACCATGATCTGCCCGCCACGGTGGTGCCCGGGCAGACGGTGATCGCTCACCTGACCTGGAAGATCCTGACGCCCGGCGAGCCACCCTTCCGCGGTCCCGTGATGGACTTTGCTTCGACCGGCCCGGTCAAGCGAGGCCTGCGCATCCAGGGCCACAGGCTATCGCCCTGGAGCTTCGACGGCGAGCATAAGGCCGGCGACCTGCTCAAGACAACCGCGACGCTGGAGGTCCCGATCGACTTCCCACCGGGACCGGCGGCGATCTCCCTTCTCCTCTCTCGCAACGGTGGCGAGAAGGGCTGGCAGTACGCCAACGTTGTGGATGCGGACGGCAGGAGTCTCGGCGACGTCTTCCGCTGGCCGCTGACGGTCCAGGGTCCCGAGGCCAGTCCTTCAGCTTCACCGCTGGTCATCCCGACCATCACCGCGCCCAGGATTGACGGCAAAGCTGATCCGGCGGAGTGGGCCCGTGCAGCCTCCGTCACCCTTGCAGAAAACTCAGCCGGCCTTGCACCCAAAGCCGCAACCGAGGTGCGCGTCGGCCATGACGGCACCAACCTGTACCTGGCCTTCAAGTGTGCAGAGCCCGAGTTGGCCAAGGCTGCGCGCACCAGGTACCCCGGCCACGATGCGCCGATCTGGAACAACGAGTGCGTCGAGGTCTTTCTTGATCCCCGGGGCGACCGAGTGAGCTACTCGCACTTCCTGGTGGACCTCCTCAACCAGCGCCACGACCTGCTCGGCTCGGACTCCTTTGGCTTCAACCCCACCTGGCAGAGCGCCGTGAGCGAGGGCGAGAACCAGTGGGTCGCGGAGATCGCGATCCCCTTCTCCTCACTCGGCACCGCAACACCGAAGCCCGGCGAGGCCTGGTACGGTAACCTCTGCCGCGAGCGTAAGGCCGTCAGTGAGCTGTCCGCATGGCGACCTACCGGAGGGTCCTTCGACGCTGCGGGACGTTTCGGACTGATGGTCTTCGACGACCTCAAGTTGTACCTCGCGAACCAGGTGGCGCAGCTCGAGCCGCCTGCCAATCCGGCTGCATCGCTCCAGGACGCCCTTGCGCAGTGGCAGCAGCGCCGGACCGCCTTCGAGCAGCAGCTTCAGGCCCTCGACCCGGTAGCCGCGCAGGTATCCTTTGCGGAACTGTCAGCCACCCTTCAGGGCCTCGACACCGACCTGCGCAAGCTCAAGTCAAGGTCGGCCGCCTTGAGTGGGCAGGGGGTCCTGATGACCCAGGCTTCGCCTTACCTGGGGGCCCTCGGCGCTATCACTCCGGCTGAGACGCCCGCAGGTCCACTCTCTCTGCAGGCCCTTGCGAAGGAGACGCTCGACCTTGCCTGGGACCTGACGAACCCGACCGACAATCCGGTGACCGTGCGCCTGACCTTGCGCTATGGCGACCCAAAGGCTGCGGCCAGTTACCTGCAGTTTGGTCTCCCCGGCGTGACCCATCAGTGGCGTCTGGCTACACCGGTCGCTGCAGGCGACGGCCGTGCGGTCTACGACGCGCTGGTCCCCCTGGCTGCCGGGACTGTGACGGTGCCGGCCGGTGAGACTGCCCAGGTCTGGCTGACTGTGCAGGCCCCGCAGGCGATTGACAACGCCACCGGCTTTGTGCGCGTCGACCGCCTCGACACTGCGGGAGCCCAGCCGGTGATCTTGCCGCTGCAGCTTCATGTTCTCGCCCAGGATATCCGTGAACCGCGAGCCATGCACACCTTCACCTGGAACGTCCTGCTCGACCCGGTGCGGAGTGATCCTGCCTGGCTCGATGCGCACCTGAAGGACCTCGCCGATCATGGCGTGGACGTGTGCGCGATCAGCTCCCTGCGCAACCTCCCCCGCGTGCAGGCGAAGGAAGACGGCATGCTGGCCGAGCCGCTCGACTTCACCCAGCTCGATGCGCTGCTCAAGGCCTCGCGCCGCCACTTCACCACCTACTACATCAACCTGGACATCTGGGAGAAGTCCTGGGTGCGCAAGGACCTCTTCGGCCTCCCCTTCGAGAGCCCCGCCTACGAGGTCGCCTTCAAGACCTGGTTCCGACAGGTTGTGGATCACCTGCTGGCTTCGGGGCTGACCTACGATCAACTACTCTTCTGCCCCTACGATGAATCGGTGAACGAGGCCTGTCGCAAGATCGCCGGGTGGATGAAGCAGGTGGATCCGCGGGTGCGAGTAGTCATTGACTGCAGCACCCCGGACCTCGAGGAAGCCCGCAAGATGAACGCCCTCACCGACGTATGGGTACCGCACTACCGCTACCACTTCGCTCAGGACATGGGGCCCTTCTTCGACCTTCTCCGTGCCGGAGCGAAGCCCCATTGGTGCTACTTCTACAGCGAGGGCGGCAACGACAAGGCTCAGGACCCGACGCGACACTACCTCGCCAAGTTCTGGTGGGCCTACAGTCAGGGCATCACTGGAATTGGCTACTGGGCTCAGCAGTACTACGGGGACCCGTGGTATCGCGCCGACTACAAGGCTTCCTACGACACCTCCCTGGTCTACCCGGTCGAGGGTGGCATCGTCGATTCCCGCCGCTGGGAGGCCTGGCGTCGTGGCTGGCAGGACTACCAGCTCCTGTCGCTGACGGAGGCCAGACTCAGGAAAGCAGGCGACCAGGCGGGTCTGCAGGAGCTGCAGCGCCGTCTGCAGGAGGTCGTGACGGTTCCCGGCGATCCGGCTCGCGCCGAAGCCACTCGGCAGTGGCTGCGTGAGAAGCTGGCAACGCGCTAGCCGTGGCTTGTGGCACACGAGTCCGGTTCATCCCGTTACGGGAGGGCGGCCTTGCCGCCTCCCGGCGATTCAGCCTTGCTTTGCCGAGGAGTGACTGCGCTGAACCCGCACATCACCTGCTCAGCTCCGCAGTACGACGTCATCGTCGAGCCCAACACGAAGCTGCCCTTGCGCGACGGCACCCTTCTGGCCACCGATCTGTACTTCCCGGCCTGCGGCGGCGAGAAGCTCGCCGGTGAGTTCCCCGTCATCCTGACCCGCACGCCCTATGACAAGACGAACCACTCTGCGACCGGTCGCTTCTACGCCGAGCGGGGATATGTGGCGGCGATGCAGGACGTCCGTGGTCGCTATCAGTCCGAGGGTGAGTTCTACGCCTTCGCCCATGAGGGACCCGACGGCTACGATACGGTCGAGTGGCTGGCCGCTCAGCCCTGGTGCAACGGTCGGGTCGGGACCATGGGCGCTTCCTACGAGGCCGCCGTGCAGAGCGCCCTGGCCTCACTCAACCCGCCGCACCTGTCCGCCATGATCCCCACCTTCGGCCCCTCCAGCTACTACCACCACTCGATGCGTCACAATGGTGCGCTGGAGCAGCGGTTCTTCGTCTACGCCTTCACGATGGCTCCGACCAGTCGCGAGGCCCAGGCCGATCCGGCGCTCAAGATGGCACTGGACGAAGCTGCGGCGAACCTCTGGGAATGGGTGAAGGCCGGTAGTATACGCCCGGGCAACTCGCCCCTGCGTCTCGTGCCCTCCTACGAGCGCTGGTGCCTGGACTTGCTGACCAGGGTCACCTATGACGAGTACTGGCAGCAGCCCGGCTATGGTCCGCGGCCTTACTACGACGAGCACGCCGACGTTCCCACTCTCTACGTCGGGGGCTGGTACGATACCTACACACGCGCCACAATCACGAACTTCGTCGAGCTGTCCCGGCGGCAGAAGTCGCCCGTGCACCTCCTGATGGGACCGTGGCACCATGGTGGAGTCGGCGTTCCGGCAGCCGGCGATCTCTCCTTCCGGCCCGAGGGTGGCCTGGCGCATTACGAGACGGTTCGCCTCAAGTGGTTCGACCAGTTCCTCAAGGGCCTGCATACCACGGTCGAACAGGAGAGCCCGGTGCGCTACTTCCTCATGGGTGGCGGTATCGGTCTGGCCGAGGGCAAGCGCACTATCGACCACGGCGGCGAGTGGCATAGCGAGTCCTCCTGGCCGCCGGCCGGAGTCTCGGAGACGCCCTTCTACTTCCACGCCGACGGCGGTCTGACCACAGAGCCACCTGCGGAGGAGGGCGCCTCGACCTCGTACCACTTCGACCCCAAGGACCCGGTGCCGACCATCGGCGGCCAGCTATCCGCCATCCCCATTCCACCGGGCGGCTTCGACCAGCGCAACGACAGTCGCTTCCCCTTCACCACGGGACATCTTCCGCTATCGGCGCGCCAGGACGTTCTGTGCTTCGAGACGGAGCCCCTCGCTGAGGACCTGATCGTCGCCGGTGCGCTCAAGGTGACGCTGTGGGTCGACACCGATGGCCTCGACACGGACTTCACCGCCAAGCTCCTGGACCTGTACCCGCCGGGTGGTGCCTATCCTGCCGGGGCCGCCATCAACCTCGCCGACAGCATCCTGCGTCTGCGCTTCCGCGAGGGTTTCGAGCAGGAGAAGCTCGCCGAGCCCGGCGAGGTCTACGAGGTCAGCTTCGAGCTATACCCGACCGCCAACCGCTTCGTGAGGGGCCACCGGATTCGCGTGGATATCTCCAGCAGCAACTACCCGCGCTTCGATGCGAACCCGAACACCGGCGGCCCCCTGGGACGTGAGCGACTCTCCCGCGTCGCGACGAACACGCTCTACCACGACCGCTCGCGACCCTCGCACATCACCTTGCCGGTGCAGTCGTCCGACGATCAGAACCTGTAGCCAACCACCAACAGCAAGGGTGGCTTGTATCGCCCTGAGGAGACCACAATGGACAGCCAGACCGCCGTCGCAGCCCTGGCCGAGATGTCAACTGCGATCCTCAGCGACGCCCTGTTTCGTATGGGGCACAAGAACCGCACGATGCGTCACCAAATCAAGCCGATCGCTGACAACCTGCGGGTTCATGGGCCTGCCTGCACAGCCCATGCCTATCCCGGGGGGACCTACGCCAGCGGTCTTGCCCTCGACACAGCGAAGCCGGGCGAGGTGATCGTGATCGACGCCCAGGGTTTCCTGGAGGCGATCATGTGGGGCGAGATCTTCAGCCTCACCGCCCTCACCCGTGGCATCGCGGGCACCGTGATCGACGGTGCAGTCCGCGACATCGCCGAGGTGCGAACGCTGGGCTATCCGCTCTTCGCCGCCGGAATCCACCCAGCGTCCGGCACGGGCGACAAGCTTGGTGAGGTCAACGTCCCGATCCAGTGCGGCGGCGTGCTCGTGCGACCCGGCGACCTGATCTTTGGCGACCTGCTCGGAGTGGTGGTTGTGCAGCCGGAGGAACTGCTGGAGACCTACGACACGTGCCGGCAAGTGCTGGAGAAGGAAGCGGAGTGGAAGGCGAAGCTGTACGAGAAGCTGGGCCCGGACGCTGCTCGCAGACACACGGAGGTCTAGCCGGGGCCCTGGACTGACGTCCGATCTCCTCCATCCGTCCGCTGCCGCTTCAAGACCGCGGATATGCCGCGAACAAGGAGTTCCTACTCGTGCCGGATACCTACAAGCGACTGCTGTGGATCGAGCTCATTGGCTTCGACAACACGCTGCCGGACTTCGGCGTCGGCGAGTTCCTCTCGCGTACCGGATTCGTGCCGGACGTGATCTCCTTCCACCTCTGCTGCCCGGACTTCATCCACACCCACGAGGGGCTTGCCGAGGAGCGCGACCTGCCGCCTGAGAACTGCTCCTACGGTGCGCGGCCCTACAGTCCGGAGCGACCGCGACAGGTGTGGACGAACCGGCAGCTCAAGGCCCTGGTCGATGAGCTCCACAAGCACGATGTTGCGGTGTACTGCGCCGTCTTCGACCTGTTCGTGAACCGCGTCGACGGCGAGATCCGGCGCAGCCCCTGGACGGACAGTCACCCCGAGCTTCACGAGACCAACCGCCGGGGTGAGCGCCTGAACTGCCTCTGCCCGCTGCACCGCTTCGCAGACGGGACCTACTATGGCGACTTCTACGCCGAGAAGCTGCTGCAGGTCCTCCGCGACTACGGCTTCGACGGCTATCATGCGGCCGACGGCTACACGAGCACCCGTCTGCCGATCTATGAGGTCGACTTCTCCGACGATATGGTCGATCAGTTCGCCACCGCCACCGGGGCGATGCCGGTTGACCTCGCCAGGCCCTGCGAGGGCGATTCTGAAGCCTTCGCCAAGCGCGCCGACTACCTCTGGGCGAATCTGCGTGCCGAGTGGCTGAGCTTCCATGCCGACCGCTGGACCGCTTTCTGGACCAAGATCGTTGCTGCCCTGCACGCCGACGGGCGCAAGATCGTCTTCAACAACGCCTGGACGCGTGACCCCTTTCAGGCCTACTACCGCTACGGGGTCGACTATCGGCGTATCGCCCAAACGGGTATCGACGGCTTCGTCGCGGAGACCGTTGCGGCAGGTGTCTCGATTGGTGCCGAGGGCGGTGCGGCAGTCGATGCGCGCTACGACTACGCTGCGATGCTGATGCTGATGAAGGCCTACACGCCGCAGACGCCGATCCACGGCCTCTTCGGCACCCACGACACGAACGAGGAGTGGGACGTACTCCGCCACGCCCCGACCGTCTCCGAGCGCGAGAGCTACACGATGAGCAACCTCTACCGCGTCGGCTCCGGCGGTCAGTATGACCGCTGCTGGGCCGGGCCGATGGTCTGCCTGGCGGACTGCCTCCAGGCTCACGAGTGGCAGGCGCTGCGCGAGCGCTGGGACGTGGGCTTCTCGGGTGATACCGTGGGCGTGGAAGGTGCAACGCTCGTGTGGTCGGAGGCTGCGAACGCGGCGCAGCTTGACGACTACGTCCGCACTCGCCGCTGGACGACGCACCGTATCGTGTACGCCCTGACCTCGCACGGGGCGCCGGTCAACGCGGTCGTGGACATTGCAGACCTCGACCAGGCCCAGGGGCCGATCCTGGTCTGCAACCCTTACCTGTTCCCCGAGGAGGAGTTGTCTCGGGTCTGCGCCTACCGGAAGGGGCCTGTCATCTGCATCGGCGGCACGGCCGATTCACTGCCGGAGGCCGACTTCGGGTTCGAGGATGTGTACGCGCCGCAGGCCCTGTGCTGCCGCGTCTATGGGGCGAGACCGGAGATCGTGCCAAATCTGGTGAGCGATGGGGAAGAGACGATCCCCGACGATCTTGCAGGCGTCCCGGAGCCCGTGAGCTTCCTGCAGGAGCTCTACTACCGCAAGGTGTCCGAGAGCTTCGTGCAGGCCTGCGCCGACACGATCCTTGCCTGTGCGAGGGCCCCGCACGCACTGACCCGTGCGGACGTGACGCGTCTGTTCAGCGCTCGCCAGGCAGACGGTACGCTGCGCCTGTTCATCGGCAACGACAGCTACTACTACACCTTGCCACAGATCGAGACGGGGCGGGAGATCGAGAGTATCCGCGTCCGCTCCTCCTTCCCGGGCAAGCCCGTGTTCCCGGAGGGCTCGCAGTTCCGCGTGAAGGTTCCACCCCGCGGAATGGTGGTCCTGGACCTCACCTGGAAGACCTGAGCCTGCATCACTCCCGGCGTCCGTGAGAGGATATCGGCTGATGATCGAGCTGCTGACACGAGGGCTGAGGATGAGCGTTCTGCTGGGGCTTGTCTCCTCCGGTGTGGCCATGGCCGAGACCTGGCACAACGACCTGATTCCACCAGAGTGGGGTCAGCTCTGGCAGCCGCAGCTTCCCGCCAAAGAGCGACACCCCTCTCTGCTTTTCGACGAGAGCGATCGGCAGCGAATGCGCGAGCGCCTCAGCCAGCCTCCCACCGATGCCTGGTGGAAGAGCTTCCGCAGTTCGGGGTATCGCTGCGCTCCGGCCCTTGAGTGGTGGCTGGTTGGTGATGAAGCCGCTGCACGCCGGGCACGCGAGGACCTCCTCGCGCAGCCCATCTGGCGGGAAGCCGAGCACGGGTACCTCGAGCCCAGTTCCCACCGCTTCGCTGACTATGTGCTGGCCTACGATGTCCTGGCCGCCTGGGACGGGCTCAGCCCGGAGGACCATCGTGCCCTCCGTGCACGAATTGCCGCCGAGGCCGAGTACTACTACCGGGTCATGGACGGCGTGACCGGTGGTGCGAACTATGGCAATCAGCGGACGCTGGGCACCTCGGCTCTGGGAATGGCGGCACTGACCCTTTGCGAATACCGCGAGGGCTCGCTCTTGCCCTCGCAGTGGCTGACGCGAGCGCTGTACCAAACGCGGCGCGAGGAGAACTGGTGGTTCTTCCGCCCCGATGGTCTCTTCGTCGAGGGCCTCGGCTACAGCCAGTACATGGGGTGCCTGT